>NZ_JAUQTZ010000180.1:0-10987 GCF_059803845.1 Rhizobium sp. UFLA01-1127
TATCGACCTCAGCCATCTTGGCTCATGAACCACAAGCCTATGAGGGTCGCCGGGTTTGGCTGGCGACCCTCATAGGCTGCGCAACCTGCCGGCAGCCTCGTCTTGTCAGCATCACGTGGAGCGAGATCGACAATGGCAACGCCTTCTGTAACGCCATCGCGCCCACAGACAGAGCTCGTTGTTGCACTGCGGGCCTGCGCCGGTGCCCTAGGGTTGGTTTTCCTCTATAGCTGCGGCTACAACCTCTTTCTTCTGGCGCCTTCGGTCTATCTCCTGCAGATCTATGACAGGGTTCTATCGAGCCGAAGCGCTGACACGCTTCTGATGCTGACAATGATCATCGCCATCGCCGTGGTGGTCGGCGCAATGCTGGACATCGTACGCCGGGCAGCCCTCTCGCGCATCGGCAGCTGGCTGGATCACAGACTGCGACCCATGGTGCTCACCGCATCATTCGAATACGCCGCGCGCGCCGATGCGGGAACCGCCACGGAATGCTACAGGGACCTGGCCACCTTACGCCAATTCCTCGATTCACCGGCAAGTTCCCTGTTTTTTGACGTACCCTGGGCGCCGGTTTTCCTGCTCCTGCTCTTTCTTGTTCATCCTCTGCTTGGCGCGATCGGTCTTCTGAGCGCACTGGCGCTTCTGCTGTTTGCCTTCCTCACGGAATTGGCGACGCAACAGCCCCTCGCCCGCGCCAATCTTGCCCTTTCGAGGAGCTATATGCGATTTGCGAGCGTCCTCAAGAACATCGAGGTGATCCGGGCGATGGGCATGCAGTATGGTGCAGCGCTGCTGGTCTATCGCGATGCGGAAATGGCAAGAAGGGCGCAGGACATTGCCATGCATCGGACGGAGATCATTCTTGGTTTCTCCAAATCGATCAGGACACTCGCGCAGATCCTGATGATGGGATCTGCCACATGGCTCGTGCTTGCGAGCAACAGCAGCCCCGGCATCATCTTCGTTGCGAGCCTGCTGCTCGGGCGCGGACTTGCGCCGATCGAGGGCGCGATAGGTGCATGGCGCTCCCTGACCTTTGCTCGCAATGCCTTCAATCGCCTGGACCGGATGCTGATCGCCGTTGCATCGGAACGCGATGCCCGAACGATACCGCAACCGGAACCCAATGGCCTCGTTCTCGATAGCGTCGGCTATGTTCAGCCATTCGCCAACAGGCAGATACTGACGGGCATCACATTGCGCCTGGCGCCCGGCGAATGCGTCGCCCTCATCGGCCCGTCGGGATCGGGGAAATCGACGCTAGGTCGCATCATCGCCGGCGTTGTGCAAGCAACGAGCGGCTGCGCTCTTCTTGGCGGGGTCGATATTTCGGCCCTACGCCTTTGTGGAGGTAGCCACCACGTCGGATACCTGCCGCAGGATGTCGAGCTCTTCGGCGGAGCAATCAAGGACGTAATCGGCCGGCTGGATGGAGGAGACCCCGCCAAAGCGATCGATGCCGCGAAGCTGGTTGGATTGCACGAGGCGATCATGCGGCTGCCAAAGGGCTACGAGACCGATATCGGCGAAGGTGGAAGCCTGCTCCTTCGCGCTCAGCGCCAACAGCTGGGACTGGCCCGGGCCGCCTATGGAAATCCCTCCCTCATCGTTCTCGACGATCCGAATTCGAGCCTGGACTATGACGGCGAACGCATGCTTTACAGGGCGATCGAGCGCATGAAATCGAGAGGCATGACCGTTGTTATCATAACTCACCGTATGGGTATCCTGCCAGCTACCAACAAGATTGCCATTATGCGCAACGGGACGGTAGCCGCCTTCGGCGACAGTGAGCAGATTTATGAAACCTATCTTCAACCGCCACCTCGAACAGGAACGTAGGGAGGAGTGCCATGACCCTTGTTCGACTGGACGCAACGCTGGCAAGACTTTCGAATTCATCAAGAGCTAGCCAACGGTTCGCTGAACGATCAATTGCGGCGCCTAAGCAACTGGTAGCCTACGCGCCGGTGATCGAGTCGAAACAGCGCGGACCCGCCGCCCCTTCGCCGATGCCAAGGCTTAGAGGCGTTATCTGGACAGGGAACCTGTTAATCGGCGTCTTCATAGTCGGATTGGGACTCTGGTCGGTTCTCGCACCGCTGAAAAGCGCAGCGGTTGCATCGGGCGTCATCGAACCGGAGTCCAGCCGCAAGACCATTCAGCACCTAGAAGGCGGAATCGTGCGACGCATACTCGTCAAGAACGGCGACGCCGTCACGGCCGGACAAGTCTTGATAGAACTCGACGACACGAAGTCCCGCTCCGAGCGCGACAGTATCCAAGGGCAACTTTGGGACGCCGAAGGAAGCCGCGCTCGCCTGCTTGCCGAGCAAACGGGCACCGACCATATCGTCTTTCCGCAGGATCTCAGGGCAGCAATGGACAAAGATCTTTCGGTGGGCTCGATTATAACCGGACAACGGAAAATCTTCGAAGCGCGCCGCGAGGTCATGCAGGCAGAAGCTGGTATCACCAATGAGAAAATCGCGCAGGTTCGGCAGGAAATCGTCGGGCTTACCGCGCAAAAGGCGGCACTGACCGATAGAGCGGCAATCTCTCAGCTGGAACTGGACCAGGTTACGACCCTCAACGCCAAAGGATTGGAACGAAAGAACACCGTCCTCAACCTTCAGCGGGAAAAAGCAGACCTTGCCGGCCAGCAGGGTCAGGTGGAGGCGCAGATTTCCCGCGCCTATCAGATGATCAGCGGGGCGCAGGCCGATCTTGCAAAGCTTGAAAGCGACAGGCTGAGCGAAGTCGCACAAGGCATGCGCGACACGGAAAGTCAGATCATGCAATTGCGCGAGCGCTTGTGGGCGATCGATGACCAGCTTTCAAGAACCGATATCCGTGCCCCCGAAGATGGAACAATCATGAACCTGCGCATTCATACGGCGGGCGGAGTGATCGGCGCGGGCGAGCCGCTCGTCGATCTTGTGCCGCGCAGCGATCGCCTCATCGTATCAGCCCATGTCAGACCGGAAGACATCAATCTCGTGCGCGCGGGGCTTGAGGCGCAAGTTCACCTTCTTCCCTACAATCAGCGGCGTGTTCCGCTGCTGAAGGGCCGGGTCGAATATGTATCGGCGGACCGTCTCACCGACGCGCAAAGCGGCCAACCCTACTTTGCCGCGACGATCCGCGTGACGGACGAACGGTTGGCGAAAATGAGCGATGTCGAACTGGTTGCCGGCATGCCCGCACAGGCACTGATCGAAACGGGCAAAAGCAGCGTGGCGTTCTATGCCATCAGACCACTCCTCGACAGCTTCAACAGAGCATTTCGTGAGGACTGAGACGGTGATGGGCAGGAGAAAATTCGACGACGACCAGATTACCGGGATCCTAAAGGAGCACCAGGCAGGGGTGACGGTGGCGGATGTTTGCCAAAAGCACGGCATCAGCGAGCCGACCTTCTATCGGTGGCAATCCTTGCATTCTGGAAATGCCGGCCTCGATAGCAAAAGATTGAGAGCACTGGAGGAAGAGAACCAGAAGCTCAAGAAGCTTCTGGCCGAAGCCATGCTCTGGGCGGCAACGCTGAGCGAGATGCTGGCGAAGACACCGAATGGGCGAAACTAACCTCTAAGCATGCGGCTGAGAACACTACGCTTGTCCCTCTGCTCAGACTGAGGGCGGCGGCGGTTTTCAAGGGGCATAGGCTTATACCGTCGAATGATGATCTTTAGCCTGCTGCTGCAGAAAAATCGGCAATCCGGAGAGGATCAGGGGAGTCCCTAGCGCGCAGGACTTCACAGAGGAGACGCCAATTAGGTAATCACGATTAAGGTAATCACGATTACGGTAATTATTTTTATCTACAGGAAGGCATATGCAGTTTTTAGGGCGCGAGCGCGAACTCAAGCTGGTGCGGACCGAATTGGATTCGCAACGACCTTCCCTCATCATCGTATTTGGCCGACGGCGGATCGGCAAATCGCGGTTCCTTCGGGAGGCCGCCAAGAATCGCCCAGAAATCTACTTTCAGGCGACCCGCGTCTCATCACTTTTGAACCTGGAGCAGTTCAAATCCGATGTCGGAAAAGCAATCGGATCAAAGCCTCAGCTCGAAGCCCTGTCAAGCTGGGAGGGGGTGCTGCACTATGTTGCCGAGCATGCCGTCGAGCATCCGGGATTGATCGTCACGATCGACCAATTTCCCTTTCTGCTTGATAACGAGCCAGCGCTGCCATCGATAGTGCAGAAATTCTGGGATTCCGGCGTGCTTGGTGAGGGGGCGATGAAACTGATCCTTTGCGGTTCTGCCATTTCTCAAATGAAAGACCTGTTGGCGGAACGGAACCCGCTTTACGGGCGAAAAACCCTGTCGCTCGACATGAAGGGCTTGCCCCTTGCCGATGTCGCCAAGTTTTTCCCAGAGTACATGGCCGACGACATTATCAAAACCTATGCGATTTTCGGCGGCATTCCCTATTATCTTCAGCTTTGCGACGCTCGGGAACCGCTCCGCAACAACGTCATCAAAGTCTTGCTCACGGAGACAGGCACGCTGATCGACGAACCGAACACGCTGCTGCAGACCGAACTCAGAGAACCGTCCTTTTACTCAAGCGTCGTTGCGGCTGTATCTGACGGCTGTAACACCAAGTCGGAGATCGCAAACCGACTGGGTGTCAAACCAGACGGTATTGGACCCTACCTGGCAAAACTGCTCGCGCTTGATTTGATCGATAATTCGAAATCGCTGGATGCCGACGAAAAGGGCCGAAATCGCCGCTATCGCGTTGCAGACAGCCTGATGTCGTTCTGGCATCGTTTCGTGCGACCAAACCTGAGCGCGATCAGCAGCGGGTTTGGCGAGGAGGTTTACGATCGCGTCGTGGAGCCTCGGTTCTCAGAATATATGGGGATTGCGTTCGAACCAATCGCCCTTCAATTTGCAAGGCTTCATCTGCAGGAGGTCCTTGCGGCGCCGACGCAGGAGGTTGGCCAGATCTGGGGTCACGCCGATTTCGGCATCGATGTCGCAGGGCGATTGTTGGATGGAGCATTTTTCTATGGCGAATGCAAATGGCGATCGCGCGTGATCGACCTTGGCCACGTCCGATTATTGCAAGAGCGATCCGAGAAAACGACTTACGGGGAAGGAGCGACGGGCAAGCACTACCTGTTTTTCAGCAGAAGCGGTTTTTCAAGCGATGTCGAGAGTTTGGCGAAAGAAGACGAGCATCTGCATCTGATAACCCCCGAAACACTGGTAAAGCCGCACCGATAGAGGCCACAACCTGGGCGCATCGCCACTCCTAACGCGCCGCTTGACGCAACTCCTGAACAGGCGACAAAGGGATTTTGGGAAAGCCTTTCTGCGACAAAACGAAGACGATGTTATGATCAATGAATCCCTTAATAAAGTCGTTGCAGCTCGGAACGAGCGATACTAGCCGACTAAAATTTTGTGGCACTTGCCCCATAACGCCGCAATGGTTTTTGGGTGTTGATTTAGAAGCTTCCCGCTATGAACCAAGTGCCTCGCTAAGGGCTCGTTCCTCTAAATAATTCGGGTGCCCAATCAAGGAGCCCTCGAAGATCGTGGGCAAAGAAGAGAGGTCAGGCGCCCATTTGAGAACGTATTGCCGGCTTCGTCTCCGAGAACGATATGCCTACTCCTTTTGAGGGAGAGCCAGCGCTGTTCTGTGAAGTTGAATAAAAGGCAACCTGTCGTATGATTTGCAGCTATTCCTTTTGAAAAAGGAGACGAGCATGTCCTCCGGGAAAAATCCGAAGCGGCCGCGTGATGCTGCACGCAGGCATTTTTTAGGTGTCGCGGCAGCGGCCGGTGCCAGGCTTGCCGGCGTAGCAGCGTTGGCGATGGCAATTTCTAGGTCTCCTGCGAGTGCGATAGGGCGTCTTTGGGGCCGGGACGACGCTGATGGACACGGAGGCCCGGATGGACACGGAAACTCTCATGACAGTGATCGCCGTGGAGGCTATCGCGGCGGCGGTGCGAATTGCTTTCTGCGCGGTACAGCGATCCTCACGGATTGCGGTGAGAAGCCCGTCGAGGATTTGCGCGTCGACGATTGCGTCGTCCTTCCAGACGGGAGCGCCCGCCCGATCAAGTGGATCGGACGCCAAGTCTTCAAGAAGAGCGGCGCACGCTGGCATAAGGACGTTATCCCGATCCGGGTTTCGCGTCACGCGCTGGATGGCTGCACACCACATTCCGATCTCTACCTGTCGCCTGGCCATGCGCTGCTTCTGGGCGGCATTTTCATCCGCGTGAAGGAGCTTGCAAACGGCACGACCATCGCACCTGTCATTCCGGCCGACGGCATGCCGATCGAGTACTATGCCGTAATGCTCGATACGCATGAAGTCATCCTTGCCGAGGGTGCTGCAGCCGAGACATTTTGTCTAAAGGATAGCAATCACGAGAACTTCGCCAATTTTGCCGAGTACGCGCGTCTCTATGGCCAAGAACGCACCGTGATGACATCCTATGCGCCGGTGCTTGGAGGCGGCTGGATGCATTTCAAAGCGCTTCTCCTGTTCGGCGTTTCCCCATTGGTGCGAGTGCGCGATCCGCTCGGGGATGCATGCGAGAAGATCAACGCACGAGCCAAGGAGCTATCGCCCTGACAAGCTGCGCTGCTGCCCGGAAGCCATGGAAGTCTTCCGGGCTTCGGGGTCCGTGTTGCTTGCCGGAATTAATCTGCCGAGGCGCTCGAATCTTTATGATTTTTGTATCTGCATTGCCGAGATGCGGCGTTACAGGAAGCCGACGGAAATCCATGGAATGAAGATGATCAACAGCAAAGCGAAGAACAAAGCCAGAAGATGCGGCCAGACCTTGCCGATGACGTCGTCGGGCGAAACACGGCCAATGGCGCAGGCCAGGTAGAACCCGACGCCGAAGGGCGGAGAGAACAGCCCGAAGCCCATCGCAAACACCGCGACGATCGCATAATGCACTTCGTCGATACCGAGCAGTTTGGCAATCGGGAAAAGCAGCGGTCCAAACAGGACGATCGCCGGCACGCCTTCTAGGACGCTGCCCAGAATGATGAAGCTCAGCGCCGAAATCAGCAGGAAACTGATCTTTCCGCCGGGAACGCCTTGCATCAGATCGACGAGATATTGCGAAAAGCCGGATTGCGTCAGCGCCCATCCCATGGCGGTCGCCGCACCGACAACGAGCAGGATGGAGCCCGATAGAGAGGCTGCATCGACGAGCATCGGATAAAGCCTGCGCCACTCCATCTTGCGATAGAAGAGAGCGCCGACGATGATCGAGTAGATGATGCCGATCGTGGCGACTTCAGTGGCTGTGGCCACGCCTTCGACCACCGCCGTGCGGATGACGATTGGCAGGCCGAGGCCGGGGATAGCAGCGAAGAACAGTTTCAGCTTTAGCTTGCTATCGACCTTCTTCGCATGGCTCATATCTTCGCCGCGCGTTTGGATGTAGACGACGACACAGAGCGCCAGCATGCCGACGAAGGCGGGAAGTAGGCCTGCGGTGAACAAGGCAGCGATCGACACGCCGGTGACCGAGCCGACCGTGATCAGTACGATAGACGGCGGGATGGTCTCCGACATGACCGCAGACGCAGACAAGAGGGAGACCAGATCGCTTTCGCGGTTGCCTCGCTTCTTCATTTCCGGAAACAGCGCCGGAGCGACGGCTGCCATGTCCGCAGCCTTGGCGCCGGAGATGCCCGAAACGAGATAGACCGCACCGAGCAGCACATATTGCAGGCCACCACGCAGATGGCCGATCAGCGAGACGAGAAAGGCAATCATCGCCTGCGCCAGTCCGGCCATCTCGATGATGGCGCCCAGAAACACGAACATCGGCACGGCGAGCAGGATGATGTGCGACATGCCCTCGCTCATCCGGCCCGGCACGATGGAAAGCGGTACCCAGCTTGCGAAATTCAAATAGGCCGCAGTCGCCAGCACGAAGGCAAAGGCGATCGGCACGCCAAGCACAATAGCCACCAGCACAATGCCGAGAAAGAAGATCAGCAGGCTGTAATTGCCGATCTCGTCGAACCACGGCATCGCCAGTTGGAACAAGCCGAAGAAGACGGCAAAAAGCACTAGGCTTGCAACCATCTGCACCGGCTTGCTCGACTGGATCATCTTATCGATCGCTGTGAGCAGCATCAGCATGATGCCGACAAGCATCGCAGCTTCGCGCCATGCTTCGCTGATCTGCAGGACGGGGGTCACGCTGATGATACGCTCCTCGACATGCTGCCATGTCGGTACCACCATCAAGAGCAGGAGTGCGGCGACGATCATCATCGCAAAGGCATTGGCGCGCTCTTGCCAGGGCGGCGAGAACTTACGGACGAAGGCCGTCAGCCGCATGTGCTGGCCGCGGCGTAGAGCCACCACAGAGCCCAGCATGGACAGCCAGATAAACAGGATCGTGGCGACTTCGTCGGACCAGACGAGCGGGCTGTGGAGGGCATATCGGGCAAGCGTCGCCCAACCGAGCAGAATGATCTCCGCCAGAACCAGCAGCGCGGCGGTCGCCTCCACCGTATGGCCGAGCAGGCTGTCGAACCGCTGAAACGCCCCACGCGGAGCAATGGTCTCCACATTAGCTGTCACGCCCATGATTGATCTCTCCAAATACGCCGGTCCGAGCGACGCGGCCTGCCGTTTCGCAAACCGAAACGTGTGGGCGAAGCGATACGCCTCCGCTATTTGCGACGGGACGCACGCTTACGGCAAAGCGAGCGTCCTATTCATCATCGGCCCGTTACAGCGTGCCGACGTCCTTTTCCAGGAGACCCCAGGCCTCTGCGCCGAAGCTTTCTTTCCACTTCGAATAAAAGCCAGCCTTGGCAAGCACTTCGCGGAACGGCGCGGTCTCGACCTTATTGAAGGTCACGCCAGTCGCCTTGATGTCAACCATGGCCTTTTCGTTGAGGTCCTTTACGTCGGCGCGTTCGTTCACGGCTGCAGTGGTCAATTCTTCCTGGACAATCGTACGCATCTCGGCCGGAATCGCCTGCCAACGGCGATTGTTGCAGAAGATGTGGTGGCCATCCCAGATATGACCGGTCAGGGCGATGTATTTCTGCACTTCGTAGAGCTTCGAACTCTGGATCAGCGCCAGCGGATTTTCCTGACCGTCGACGACATGGGTTTGCAGAGCCGCATAAAGCTCACCGAAATTGAGCGGCGTCGGCGCGGCACCCAGCGTCTGGAACAGCGTCACCCATAGCTGGTTGCCCGGAACGCGGATCTTCATGCCGTTGAGGTCTTGCGGCGCAGTAATCGGCTTGGCGCCGGTGGTGATATTGCGATAGCCGTTGTCCAGCATTTTCGGGAAGACGAACAGGCCGGCATCAAGGAATGCCTTGCGGACATGATCGCCGAGTTCGCCATCCATCGCCTTCCAGACATGGTCATAGGTCGGGAAGGCAAAGGCGACGGCGTTGATGCTGGCGACGGGAACGACCGTCTGGTTGACACCCGAGGTCGACATGAGGTCGAGCGCGCCGCCGCGAACCTGGGTGAACATATCCGCTTCGCCGCCAAGTTGGCTATTCGGATAAACCTGCAATTCCACCGCGCCTTCGGAGCGGGTTGCGATTGCCTTGGCGGCTTCGGTGATGCGGATGACGCCGGGATGGCTGGCCGGAAATGCCGTGCCATAGCGCAGCTTGACTTTCGCGGCGGCGCGCGACAGGCCGGGGGCCGACAATAGACCTGCGGCTGCGGCTCCAGCCGTCAGCATACCGAATGTTCTGCGAGATATGTTCATGCATTCCTCCCTGGAATATGTTGGCGAATTGGAACGTTGCCGATGTCCGCGCCGGCATTCGCTGCCCGACGCTGCGGCTCCGAAGTCCGTTACCGTGCCGGATGGTGCGGATGCATGCTCCTGCCAGCTTCTTCCTGTACGGACTGTACGGAACAAAACGATGCGGGCTGTAGGACAATGAAACTGCGCCACTCGCCGATCGGAACGCGGTGCATTTCATAAGTCCGGCGACCGGTTCTGCCCCCCTATACCTCTCCTCGTCTCCCACAAAGATCACCTGTCGCGGTTTCCATGACCCGGCCGACCTCCATTGGCGTTGGCTTGTAATACTACCATGGTACAATGTCAATTATGATGTCGCGCGGTCACGCCCGACACCGAAGGAGCTAGCTTTCAACGAGATCGCGGCGCTGTTCGCTCAGTTTTCGCGCGGTACGAAGCACTTCGCGCAAATGCGCCGCCATATCGTTGCCTGCCTTGTCGACATCGCCTGATTCGATGGCGTCCACGATCGAGCGATGCTGGGTCAGCAGAACGCGCAGGTGACCGAGATCGGGCAGACTGAGATAGCGAACACGGTCCATCTGCAGCTTGACGGACTGGATGACACGCCAGCTTTTCGGCAAGCCGGCTTCCTCACAAAAACTTCGGTGGAAGGCTTCATCGAGATCGAGAAAGAGATCGAGCGCTTCTGTATTGACCGCCTTTTCCTGGTCGTAGAGATTGCTCTTGATCTCCGTCAGGAAGCGCCGCGAACAGGCACCTGCAAGCCTACGGCTGACTGCGACTTCCAGAGATTCTCGAATGAATTGAGCCTCTTCGACATCACGAAGCCGGATCGGCGCCACAAAGCTCCCGCGCTGCGGTAGGATGTCTATCAGCCCTTCGTCTGCAAGCCGGATCAGCGCTTCGCGAACCGGCGTCCGGCTGACGCCAAGTTGCAAGGAAAGCTCCTTTTCGCTCAACGCCTCCGACGGCAGCATGGACAGTGTCGTAATGGCCCGCCGCAACCGCTCATAGATCTGCGCCGCGATAGGCTGGCGAGGATTGATCGGCTGCAGGAGTGTCGATGCCGCCGCGCTCTGACGAAGCTCTTCGGCCTCTATCTGGTTGGATCTCTTCGTCGCCATTGTTCGTGACCTCCACCGTATGCAAACAATATGGCCATCGCACATTATTCGATAATAATCCACAAGCGCAATTGACACACTACCATGGTAGTATGTATTTTCG
>NZ_JAUQTZ010000181.1:0-10689 GCF_059803845.1 Rhizobium sp. UFLA01-1127
CCATGCCCGGTCACAGCGTTGGCCGCAATCGCAATGCCGCTGGCGGCGATTGCGCCAGCCGATAGTATGGTCTGCGCCGTGATACCCGCAGACGCGGTCAGGTTCATATCGCCAGCGCGATTGCCTGCAATCGTCGCGGCAGTTCCGAGCACAATGCCGCCGCCGGCGGCATTGGTGGCTGCGAAATCGACACCCGAGATCAAGACCGGCGCACTGATGCCGCCGCCGCTTATTGTGAGGTCGCCTGCGGAAATCACCTGGTTGGTGGCTGCGAGATTGCCGAAAATATCGATGTTGCCATGACTGGTGATGCTGGCGGCGGTGAGGTTCGCCGCTTTAGCTGTGAAGTCACCGGCGGAAAGGATCGTGCCAGCCGTGATGTTGCCGGACGCCGTCAGGTTCATGGCTCCCGGCGATGCCAGCACGATGTTGCCGCCGGCGGCGTTGGTGGCGGCAAAGTCGATGCCCGAGATCAGCGTGGGTGCGCTGATGCTGCCGCCGCTGATGGTGAGGTCGCCGGCAGCAAGAATCTGGTTGCTGACGTCCACGTTGCCGACAATGCCGACTTTGCCATGGCTGGTAATGCTATTTGCCTGCAAATTGCCGGCATCAGCCGTGACATCGCCGGCCGACAGCATCGTGCCGGCTGTGGCATTGCCCGAGATGGCAAGGTTCATGGCGCCCGATGAGGCGAGGGCGATGTTGCCACCGTTCCCATTGGTAGCCGCGAAATCGACGCCAGAAATCAGAAGACCGGAGCCGAGGCTGTTTGCGGTGATCGTGAGATCGCGGGCCGATAAGACCTGGCCGCTGACGCCAACGCGACCGCTCGCCTTCAGATTGGTATTGCCATGGCTTGTGATGCTACTCGCGTTCAGATCGCTCGCTTGCGCGATCAAATTGCCCGCCGACAAGAGCGTGCCAATGGTGAGATTACCGCTCGAGGCCAGGGACATATCGCCGCTTGATGTCTGGACGATATTGCCGTTGGCGGCGGCGGCGCCAATGAAGTCGACACCGGAGACGATGGCGCCGGCCGTGATGCTCGGGCCTGAGACGCTGATGTTTCCGCCACCAAGGATTTGGCCATGGACGGTGGTTGTACCGGCGAGCGCGATATCCTTGTGTCCGGTAACGGTGTCAGCCGTCACGCTGGCGGCGTTGACATCGGTAGCACCAGCGACTTCCACCGTCGATGCAGAGAATCCACCACTGAGCCAGGCTGTCAGGTCCGCGGTCCGACCAAGAACGATATTGCCGCCGGCGGCATCGGTGGCAGCAAAATCGATACCGGCGACGACAGATTGGGCCGACAGGCTTTGGCCGGTGATTAGGACATTGCTCGCGCCGAGAACCTGTCCGGAAACTGTGGTCGCGCCTTTGAGCGTCATAGTCCCGTGCGCGGTGACGGCGTTCGCGTTCACGGCTGCGCCATTGGCCGAAAGAGCACCAGCCGAAAGCAGCGTGCCGGTGTCGATATTGCCGGCGGAGACAAGTGTCAGATCGCCGGTGCTGGCGAGCACGATATTGCCGTCGGCGGCGGCAGTTCTGGCAAAATCCACGCCGGAAACGATAGCACCGGCCTTGATGCTTGAGCCGGAGATGCCAACGTTACCGCCGCCAAGCACCTGATTGGTTACAGCAACGCCACCCGCCGCGCTCGCCGAAAGAGTAATATCTTTATGAGCGGTGATGGCATTGGCCGTAAGGGTGGCGCCGCCGGCATTAACGGCACCGGCGGCCTGCACTGTCGAAGCTGCAATGCCACCATTGACCGACACCTCGAGGTCACCCGCTTGGCCGAGGACGATATTGCCGCCGCCGGCGTCGGTAGCGTCGAAATCGATGCCGGAGACGATCATCTGCGCGGATAGACTCTGGCCCTTGATTGATATGTTACCGGACCCGAGGATCTGGTTTGCGATGCTGACCGCGCCATTGAGCGTCACAGCCCCATGCGCCGTTATGCTATCAGCGCCGACGGTCGAGCCGGAGGCATTGAGATTGCCGGCCGATAGCAGTGTTCCACCGCTGATATTGCCCGACGACGTCAAGGAAATGTCGCCACTGGAGGTCTGGACGATGTTTCCGCCGTTGGCAGAAGTGGCGGCGAAGTCGACACCTGAGACAATAGTCCCGGCCTGGATGCTCGAGCCGGAGATGCCGATATTGCCGCCGCCAAGCACCTGATTGACAACGGTCACACCGCCGACGGCGGTTCCGGACAGGCTGACATCCTTATGGCCGGTGATCGAGGCAGCTGCGACGGACGCGCCACTAATGTCGATGCTGCCCGCAGCCTGTATGGTCGGCGCCGTAACGGCCCCGTTAACATTCACAGTCAAATCGCCACTTTGGCCTAGGACGATGTTACCGCCTACCCTGTTGGTCGCATCGAAATCGATACCTGCAATGATGGTCTGTGCCGACAGACTCTGGCCTGAGATCAGCACGTTGCCGGAGGCAAGGACTTGGCCAGCAATGTTTACACCGGCGCTCGTGGCCGTCGCACCAATGCCCTTGAGCGTGATATCGCCATGCGCCGTGACTGCATCGGCGGTCACGGTGATGCCGCTGGCCGAGAACGCACCGGCCGACAGCAATGTGCCGCCGTCGATCGAGCCTGTCGACGAAAGCGTCAAGTCGCCGCTTGCCGTCTGAACGATATTGCCGTTAGCGGCTGCAGTTCTGGCGAAATCGACACCGGAAACCACAGTGCCGACCTTGATGCCTGGACCGGAGATGGCGATGTTACCACCACCAAGGACTTGACTGGTGATGGTAGTTGAGCCGGACAAGGTGATGTTGCCATGGCTGGTGACGGCATTGGCATTGATGGTCGCCCCACGGGCATTGATGCTGCCGGCGGCCTGCATGGTCGGCGCCGCCACGGTACCGTCGACCGAAATCGCGAGATCTCCCGTCTGACCCAGGACAATGTTGCCCCCCGCCCTGTTGGTCGCATCGAAGTCGATACCAGCGACGACGGTCTGTGCCGACAGGCTCTGGCCACTGATCAGCACATTTCCCGCACCCAGGATTTGGCCACTTACATTGATCGCGCCACCGAGGGTCATGTCATGATGCGCTGTGATGCTGTCCGCAGCGACGATCGAACCAGAGGCATTCAAATTGCCGGCCGACAGCAACGTGCCGACGTTAATGGCACCTGGCGATGTCAAGGAAATGTCGCCGCTTGCCGTTTGGACGATATGTCCATTGGCGGCAGCCGTCCTTGTGAAATCGATGCCGGAGACAATGCCGCTGGCCTTAATAGCAGAACCCGTGAGACTGATGTTGCCGCCACCCAGAACCTGGTTGGCCACGTTAACGGGACCGCTTGCACCCGAAACGGTGATGTCCTTGTGACCGGTCATCGCGTCGCTGGTGACCGATGCGGCGTGGATATCGATGGCGCCAGCCGCCTGTATCGTCGGCACCGCCACGGCACCATTGGCTGTGACCTTCAGGTCACCGGTTTGACCCAGGACGATATTGCCACCGGCTGCATCGGTGGCACGGAAGTCCAGGCCCGCGACGACGGTCCGCGCCGATAAGCTCTGACCGCTGATTAGCACATTGCCCGAACTCAGGATCTGGCTGTTGACATTGATCGCTCCCGCAAGCGTCATGTCGCCATGTGCTGTCACTGCATTGGCGTTGATGGTGATTCCTGCGGCGTCGAGAGCGCCGGCCGAAAGCAGCGTGTCGGCATTGATGTTGCCGCTCGAAGCAAATGTCATGTCGCCACTGCCGGCGAGCACGATGCCGCCAGCAGAAGCAGCCGTCGAGGCGAAATCGATGCCGGAAACGACAGCACCCGCCTTGATGCTGGAACCAGAAATGCTGACATTACCGCCGCCGAGAACTTGGCTTGTGACGGTGGTCGAGCCGGACAGCGCAATATTGCCATGGCCGGTGACAGCATTGGCATTGATCGCCGCGCCACTCACATTGATGCTGCCGGCCGCCTGCATGGTCGGCGCCGCCACGGCGCCACCAGCCGTTATCGTCAGGTCTCCCGTCTGACCAAGGACAATGTTACCCCCCGCCCTGTTGGTCGCGTCGAAGTCGATGCCAGCAACGACGGTTTGGGCGGAAAGGCTTTGACCGGTAATCGATACGTTGCCAGACCCGAGGATCTGATCCGTGACGCTGATCGCGCCACCGAGCGTCACGGCGCCATGGGCCGTGATCCCGTCAGCGGTGATGGTCGAGCCGGAGGCGATCAAATTGCCTGCCGACAGCAATGTGCCGACCCCGACGCTACCTGGGGAGGTCAAGGAAATGTCGCCGCTGGCCGTTTGGACGATATGTCCGTTGGCCGCGGCCGTAGCGGCGAAGTCGACGCCGGAGATAATGGCGCTGGCGTTGATGGCGGAACCCGAGAGATTGACGCTGCCTCCGCCAAGCACTTGGTCGGTCACATCGACGGGACCGCTTGTGGCCGAAACCGTGATGTCCTTGTGACCGGTCACCGCGTCGCTGGTGACCGATGCGGCGCGGATATCGATGGTGCCAGCAGCTTGAACCGTCGGCACTGTCACGACGCCGCTTGTTGCGACCTTCAGATCACCGCTTGGACCAAGCGTGATTTTGCCATTTGCGGCATCGGTGGCATCGAAGTCCAGGCCGGCAACGAGGCTCTGCGCCAATAGGCTCGGACCGGAGATCGATATGTTTCGGGCACCCAGGATCTGGCCACTGACGCTGATCGCGCCGCCGAGCGTCATGTCGTGGTGAGCGGAGATATTGCCGGCGGTGATCGTTGTACCGTTCGCAATGAGGTCGCTCGCAGACAGCAGTGTTCCGACGTCGATTGCGCCGCTTGAGCCAAGGATCAGATCGCCGCTTGCGGTCTGAACGATATACCCATTGGCGGCGGCGGTTGCGGCGAAGTCGACGCCAGAGATAATCGCGCTGGCCTTGATGGCGGAACTAGAGATGCCGACGTTGCCGCCGCCGAGGACTTGGTTGCTGACGTCAACGCGACCGCTTGCGGTCGTCGTGCCAGTGGTGCCGGAAAGCGTGATGTCCTTGTGGCCTGTGATGGCGTCGGCGGCAATGGAGGTGCCACTGATATCGATCACGCCGGCTGCTTGTATCGTCGGCACTGCTACCACATCAATGGTGGTGACCTTTAGGTCGCCAGACTGGCCAAGGACGATATTGGCGCCGGCGGCATTGGTGGCGCTGAAGTCGATGCCAGCGACAAGGGTCTGTGCCGATAAGCCCTGGCCGCTGATTAGCACATTGCCCGAGCTCAGGATCTGGCTGTTGACGTTGATCGCTCCCGCCAGCGCCATGTCGCCATGTGCTGTCACAGCATTGGCAGTGACTGTGGTTCCTGCAGCGCCGAGACGGCCGGCCGAGAGCAGCGTACCGGCATTGATATTGCCGGTCGAAGCAAGGGTCAGATCGCCGCTTGCCGTCTGAACGATATGCCCATTGGCGGCGGCGGTAGCGGCGAAATCGACGCCGGAGATAATCGCGCCGGCCTTGATGCTTGAGCCGGAGATGCCAATGTTACCGCCGCCCAGCACCTGATTGGTGACATTCATGGGACCGCTCACCGCCGCAACGGTGATATCCTTGTGACCCGTGATCGCGTCGCTCGTGACCGCTGCGCTGCGAATATCGATGGTGCCGGCTGCCTGAACCGCGGGCACTGTCACACTGCCGCTGGCTGCGACCTTCAGATCGCCGGTCTGGCCGAGCGCGATATTGCCGCCGGCCGCATTGGTAGCGCTGAAGTCAATGCCAGCGACCACAGTCTGCGCCGACAAGCTTTGGCCGCTGATCAGCACATTGCCGGCCCCAAGGATTTGTTGCGTTACATTGATTGCGCCACCGAGCGTCATGTCACCGTGGGCGGTGACGTTGTTCGCCGTGAGGTTCGAAGCGGTCGCACTAAGACCGCCGGCCGACAGGAGCGAGTCGATGTTAAGTGCGTTCGCGGCCGAAAGCGTCAGGCCGCCACTGCTGGAAAGCACGATGCTGCCATTGGCGGCGGCCGTCCTGACAAAATCGACACCGGAAACGACACTACCGGCCTTGATGCTTGGCCCGGCGACACTGACGTTGCCTCCCCCAAGGACTTGGTTGTTGACGGTGGTGGCGCCGGCAAGGGTGACATTCTGGTGGCCGGTGATCGAATCTGCCGTGACGGACGCGCCGCTGACATTCAGCACGCCGGCGGCCTGTATCGTCGGCGAATTCACTGCGCCGTTGACCGATACCGCCAGATCACCCTTCTGCCCCAGGATGATTTTGCCGTTGGCAGCATCGGTTGCATTGAAGTCCAAGCCTGCAACAAGGCTCTGCGCGGACAGACTCGGACCGATAACCGATACGTTGCCGGCGCCCAGGATCTGGCCGCCGACACTGATGACGCCGCCAAGCGTCATATCGTGATGGGCCGAGATATTGCTGGCGGTGATCATTGCACCGCTGGCATTGAGATCGCCTGCAGACAGCAGCGTACCGGCGTTGAGAGCATCGGACGCCGCAAGCGTCAGATTACCGGTTCCTGTGATCGTCGGGCCAAGGGTGATGCGCCCGCCCGCCGCATCGGTAGTGGCAATGTCGACGCCGGAGACGATAGCGTCGGCTTTGATGGCGGAACCGGAGATACTGACATTGCCTGCACCGAGAACCTGGCCACTCACATTCACGCGGCCGCTCCCGGCCGCTGCACTGGTAGCGCCCGATAGCGTGATGTCCTTGTGGCCGGTGATCGTCTCGGCGGTGACGGTCTGGCCGGTGGCATTGATCGCGCCAGCTGCAAGCATGGTCCCTGCGTGGATGGCGCCGGCGCTGTCGTTGATCGTCAGATCGCCGCTGCCCGCCAGCACGATATTGCCGCCAGCGGCTTTGGTGGCGGCAATATCGACACCGGAAGCAAGAAGACCGACGCCAACGCCGCTCGTGTTGCTGCTGATTGTGACATTGCCGGCGCCGAGCAATTGATTGGCGACATTGACGCCGCCGCCAATACCGGCGTTACCGCTTGCAGCAATCGCAATATTGCCATGGCTCGCGATATTGTTGGCCTGCAACTGGGCGGCCCGGGCGGTGAGGTCGCCTGCCGACAGCAATTTATCGGCAACGACATTGCCCGCCGTGGCGGTCAGCCCGAGCGTGCCGGACGAGCCGAGAACAATGCTGCCGCCGTTCGCATCCGTGGCCGCAAAATCAACGCCGGCGGCGATGGCATCGGCCTGAAGGGCAGACCCCGAGATCAGCACATTGCTCGCGGCGAGAACCTGGCCACTGACATCAATGAGACCGCCTGCTGCATCGACCGTGAGCGCGCCATGGGAGGTGACGCCGCTGGCCGCAAGCGATGCTGCCATGATTGTCAGATCGTTGGCCGACTGGATACTGCCGGCAGTGATATTGCCGGTGGCGGTCGCATTGAGGCTTCTGGCCGACAGCAGATTGCCGGTCGCGATATCGCCGGCGGTCGCCGTCAGACTGAGGCTGCCAGCTGCGCCGAGCACCACATTGCCACTCGGATCAGCACTGGTGGCGGCGATATCGATGCCGGAAATGACCTTGCCGACGGAGATCGATCGGCCGGCGGCGGTGACATTGCCTTGCGCCTGCACGTTGCCGGCAACCGTCGCGCCAAGATTGGCGTTCAGGGTGATATTCTGGCCGCTCTGCAGCGAAGCGGCGGAAATCGCACCGGCTGTCGTCGTCAAAGTGAGGTCGCCGGTGCTATTCGCAGCGCCGGCGATCGCGATATCGCCAGAGGTCGCAGAAAGCGTTGCGGCACCGGTGCCAGTCGTCACGCTTCCGGCGGCAATCCCGCCGTCCGAACTCATCTGCACGCTTGTGCCGCTGTTGACATCGCCCGACACGCTCAAGAGACCAGCGCCGCTTGCAAGCACAATATCGCTATCGGCGGCGATAGACTGCAGAGAGATGCCTTGATCGGCCTGAACCTTGACCTTCTGTCTCGATGTGACCTTGGCGGCCGTGACCCTCTGTTTCGAGGAAATGGTCACGCCATCCCGCCCGGAGGCATTCCCAATCGAGATCTTGCCGTCTGCCGACAGCGAGAGCTCGCCGGCGTTGGCGGCCATGTCGCCGCTCATCTTGACGCCGGCACCCTTTTCCGTGACGACGACCTTGATACGATCAGCCTGCATGGCCCCGAGTGCCGTGCCGTCGATCGCATATTCCGGCGTGCCTGATGTTGCCGTCAGCGCTGTAGACTCTCCGGTCGCGTAATTATACTGGCTGGCGCCGCCCGTCAGTCGTATGGCCTTGCCGAAGACCGGCGCATTGACGTGAATGTTGCGGGCGACGACATCGAAGAGATCGACGGCGCCGGGAGCCGTTGTGAGATTCGCCCCCGCGCCTTCGAAGGTGACGTCGCCGCCATTGACGGTGAAACCGGACAAGCTGCCGTCGGCACCGATATTGGGCACGCCGGTCGTCAGCATGGCTCGCGGCGTATTGATGAAGCCGCAGTTGTTGCAGGTAATTCCATTAGGGTTCGCTACTATAACATCTGCGCGGCCACCAAACACTTCCATCTGTCCGTTCAGTGCAGAACGATTGCCGGATGTAACCTCGTTGAGAATGACGGAAGCCGGGTTCGAGGCATTGAGGTTCGGATTGCCCGGCGTCACCCCGCCGAGGTTCGAAGTGCTTTGCTCGCCCTTGAAGTTATTGAGGATCAGGCCCTGGGTACCGACATTGAAATTGTCGTATTTGTTGTGCGAGAGACCGGCCGCGTTCGGCGTGACGATATCGATCAGCGGAACGCCATTCGGCGCAGCGCCGACGCTTGGCTGGTTGGCGGCGGGCGCCGTGGTGCTCGCCGATACCGTCTGAGCGTTTGCGATCGCCGGCTGCAGGAACAGAAGGATGCTGAGGGTGACCGCAAGCGACTGATGGCCGAGGCGCGCAAGCCGTGCCAAGAGGCCGCCTCCAGCTTCTCGGCCGACAGCTGCAAGCTTCGATCCTGCCAACATGATCTTCCTGCTCATTGCACGCCTTCACTGCTGTTTGCGCGGCAAACTAGTCTCGCCGCAGTTGTGGGAGCTGGCCGGGAGCGACACCATAATCACGAGGCTGGAGTCAATTTCTGCCTGTGGTTGTGGTAAACCTATCCCAAACAAAATGTGTCGCTTGTGATGGCGGTTAGGCCGGTACGGGTGTCATTTATTGCGGAGGACACGCGTATCGGCCGAACCTATTCAGCCGCCTCTGCTGGCGGGCGTCGTCTTCACGCTGCCGTCGAGCTTCTTGTAAAGTTCACCCAACTGCGATTTCGGCGCCGGGCACTTTCTCGAACGGGCAAGGTCCGTCAGCACCTGGTTTCGATTGCGCAAGGCGTCGATCTCGATCTTCTCAGGCGATTTGGGATCCATGAAAAAGAGAGCGGGAAAGAACAGAAGAACGCCCGTGGCGCCCAAAATCACGTTCTTGCCCTGCGCCTGCGAGCGTTCCTTGACCGTCGTCAGGATCTGTCGCTCATTGGCCGCAAACTCACGCGAAATCCCACCACACTCCATTCCGCTATCACCAGCGCTCGTCGATGCGATGGGATGTGCTTCGCGCCCTCCACAGCTGGAGAGCATGATTGCGCAGCTGGCAAGCGCAACAACCGGAAGCGATGCGACAGAACCAGCATTGCGGCGCTTTTTTCCAATTAAGTGCATAATTCTTTCCTAGATAATCAATCATTGCTGTGTGGATGGACAAAGGCCAATCTGTTAGGGCGGGTTGAACTAACGGCAGCCCGATTTTTCCTTTTCACAACCGATCCGATTCATTGTCACAGAGACGGGCGGATAGCTGAATTCGTGCTTCTTCTTGTCGGTAGCAGCGTCGATCAGCGCAACCACGACTACACCTGCAAGACCATTGTTGCTTGCGGCACCAAGGCGCTCGGAAGAGGTCTTATCGAACGGCTGTACGGTCGCGTAGCCAGTCCGGTAACCCGGCGATTGGCAGCGGACGGCGACGGGCCGTGAGGCGTAGCCATAATCCGGCACGCGGATTTCGGCCGGAGTCTTTACCGACGCCCGATAGCCCTCGCTTTCCAACGCGCAATCGACGCCTTCCCTTTCGACCCTGCTGGAAAACTGTGCATCTTTCTTGCGAACATCCTCGTAGGTTCGAACCGTGACGATGCGCTGCCCCTTGAGCGAAGGAATGTCCTGCCCGGCCGCGCGCTGCGGCGCCAGGACATCACCGTATTGTACGCCCTTGCCGGTCGGCACGGCATTAACGCTCATCGCAATCGGCTTTGCGGATTGGCATCCGGCTAGTGCCAGCGAGACGAGAAGGGAAAGGATAGCGACACGAGACGGGGCGTTCATCGAATAACCTGACGATCAGAGCAGTTTGGTTGAATGTGTGAATTCACGCGAAATCATCCTTGGCCTTCAACTCATAACATCGTTCCCCTTCCGGTGATCACCAACGTAAGGAGGAGCTGACGAAAAGCAGTCCCCCGTCCTTTTTATCGACCGTCCCGCCCAGGACGTCCGAATAGCCGAAATCGAAATTCACATTGCCGCCGGCGAGCTTGGCACCGACTGTCCAGCCCACCATGTCGCCGCCTTCGATGTGCCGGCGCGCCTGGGATGCAATCCGTCCGTAATCGAGGCCGAGATAGGGGCGGAACTCGCCGAGGATCTTCGCAAGTGCTGCATTGTCCGCGAAAGG
>NZ_JAUQTZ010000182.1:0-10641 GCF_059803845.1 Rhizobium sp. UFLA01-1127
GCTGAAGGCCTATTATCAGCGCCTCCTCGACCGCCCTTCCTTCGCCCGCGTCCTGCGGGAAGCCACGCCCTATTTCCATATGTACCCTTATAGTGACAAGCTACCGGCGCAGTTCCGGCCGGAAAAGCCGAATGCTTGAAGAATCGCTGGCGCTCGACCGCATGTTCCAGGCCCTTTCCGATCAGAGCCGCCGCGGCATGATCGATCGGCTCGGGCGTGGACCTGCATCCGTCTCGGAGCTGGCGCAGCCACTCGACATGGCGCTGCCGACCGTGATGAAACATCTGCAGGTGCTCGAGACGAGCGGCCTCGTGCTGTCGGAAAAGACCGGCCGGGTGCGCACCTACCAGCTTCGCAAGGAAGCACTGGCAACCGTCGAACGCTGGATCGCCGAACGCAAGGCATCCTGGAACAGAACCTTCGACCGCCTCGACCTCTTCCTGACCGATACATCGACGGAGACGACAGACGAATGAGAGCAAGATCGACAGACCATACGACGATCACCATAGAACGTCATTTCAAGGCGCCGCTGCCGAAGGTCTTCAATGCCTGGGCAGTGCCCGAGCAGAAGCAGCAATGGTTTGCCTGTCACGGCGACTGGAAGCCGCTGGAATTCCAGCTCGACTTCCGCACCGGCGGCAGCGAAAGCAACCGCATCGCCTCGACAGACGGCATCGTGCATGCCTATCAGGCGGGCTATATCGACGTCGTTCACAACGAGCGCTTCATTTATGCCTTCGACATGATGCTCGACGACGTCAGAATTTCCGTATCTCTGGCAACGGTCAGCTTCGCCGCCGAGCCCGGTGGCACGAAGATGACCTTCGTCGAACAGGTCGTCTTCCTCGACGGTTACAGCGACAACGGCTCGCGGTTGATGGGTACGGAAATCGGTTTCGATAACCTCCGGCTCTTCGTCGAGGCGGATGACGCCAAGGTAAACTAGCCGCGCGCCTCGCCGAGGATGGCCGCAAGCAGCTGCCCTTCAAGCTCCGCCAGGGCTGAATTGCCATAGGGGCGTGGATGCGGATAGGGAATGGCAAGGTCGAGCACGATCCGGCCCTCATCCAGAACGACGACGCGATCAGCCAGATGCACGGCCTCGCCGACGTCATGCGTCACAAGCACGGCCGTAAAGCCAAGCTCGCGCCAGACGCTGTTCAGTAGTTCCTGCATGCTGATGCGGGTCAAAGCATCCAGCGCACCGAGCGGCTCATCGAGAGCAAGGATCCCAGGCCTGCTGACAAGTGCTCGGGCAAGCGCCACGCGCTGCTTCTGTCCTCCGGAAAGGCTGGACGGCCATTCGCCGGCCTTTTCGGAAAGCTGCACCTCGGAGAGAACCGACACCGTTTCCTTCCGCAACAAATCGTGCGGCACGCCCTCCCCCAAGCCGACAGCAACATTGGCGGCGACGGAAAGCCAGGGCAGAAGCCGCGGCTCCTGAAAGACGATGCGCGTATTGGGCTGTGTGTCATCGCCATCGACCGCTTCAAAGTGCAGATGGCCGCCTGTCGGCTCTTCAAGCCCCATCAGGATGCGCAGCAGCGTGCTCTTGCCGCAGCCGCTTTTGCCGATGACGGCCACGAACTGGCCGGCGGGAATATCGAGATCGATGCCGCGCAGGACGCGGTTGCTGCCGAAGCTCTTCTCCAGACCCTTGATATGGATCGCTGCGGCGCCCGTAACTTGCGACGCGGCATTCCTGGCTTCCCGCCGTGGGCGATCAAGTACGGTGACGCTCATGGGAACTTCCTCAATTCTGATAGGCCGGGTTCCAGCGCAAGGCTCTACGCTCGATCGCCCGCGCAACGACATCGGCGAACTTGCCGAGAATGGCGTAGATAACCAGGGTCAGCACCACCACATCGGTCATGCCGAATTCGCGGGCATTGTTTGCCATGTAGCCGATGCCTGACGACGCCGCGATGGATTCGGCGACGATCAGCGTCAGCCACATGATACCAAGGGCGAAGCGCAGCCCGACGAGGATGGACGGAAGCGCGCCGGGAAAGATGACCTTTCGGAACAGCGTCCAGTTGCTCATACCGTAGACCCGGCCCATCTCGATAAGCCCGCGGTCGACATTGCGCACGCCGTGATAGGTGTTGAGATAGATCGGAAAGAGCACGCCGAGCGCCGTCAGGAACAGCTTCGATTCCTCGCCGATCCCGAACCAGAGAATGACGAGCGGCACCATGGCAAGGTGCGGAATGGTGCGCAGCATCTGCAGCGTCGTATCGGTCAATTGCTCCGAAGGCCGCGATACGCCATTGGCGATGCCGAGCAGGAAGCCGATCGAGCCGCCGACCAGCAGACCGGCGAAGGCGCGGCCGGCGCTGACGAGGATATTATTCGGCAGCTGCCCGGAGATCGTGGTCTGCCAGAAGGCGACCACGACTGCCGCCGGAGACGGCATGATGCGAGTGGAGATCCAACCGAACGAAGAGCCGAGCTGCCATGCCGCGATGACGACAACCGGCAGCAGGAACGGCAGAAATCTCTGGAACGAGATGCCTTGCCCCGCGACCTTTACCGTGCGCGTGCGCCGTGCCGAGACCACGCGGACGAAAGACGTGTCGAATGCCGACATGGGGATCTCCCTTCAAAAGAGCATTTCCAGGAAAAGTGCGCAGCGGTTTTCCGTCCGGAATGCGCAAAGAAACAGGAACATAGAGAGCTTTCGCGATTCGAAGAAAAGCGGAAACGCGGTAGAGGCGTTACGAGCCGGAAACGACCTTCAGATTGCCACCATGGCTGCCGCCGGCGAAAATCTGCTTGGCTCCGAACTCGTTGCGGAATCCGGCACGCTGCTCGTCGCGCTTCAGTCCCAGCTCGGGGAAGAGCAGTTCGGCCACACGATAGGCTTCCTCCAGATGCGGATAGCCGGAGCCGATTACGGTTTCGATACCGAGCTCCTGATATTCCCGCAGCCTTGCAGCTACTGTCTTCGGCGAGCCGACGAGCGCTGTGCCCGCTCCGGCACGCACCAGGCCGACGCCAGCCCAGAGGTTCGGCGATACTTCAAGCTTGTCGCGGCGGCCGCCATGCAGTGCGGCCATGCGCTTCTGCCCAACGGAATCCGACTGGTTGACGAATTGCTCCTGCGCTTCGCGGATCGTCTCGTCGTCAAGCTTGGAAATCAGCTTGTCCGCTGCGGCCCATGCCTCCTCGTCCGTTTCACGAACAATGAAGTGGAGGCGAATGCCGAAGCTGACCTCGCGTCCGCGCTTGGCGGCTGCGGCCCGCACCTTTGCAATTTTTTCGGCCACCAGTGCCGGCGGTTCGCCCCAGGTCAGATACTTATCGACACGGCCAACGGAGAATTCGATGCCCGCATCCGAAGAGCCGCCGAAATAGAGCGGCGGCCGCGGCGCCTGCACTGGCGGCAGGCCGAGCTTTGCATTGGTCGCCTTGATATACTTGCCTTCGAAGGTGGAAGAGCCCTTTTCCAGCAGCTCCTCCCACACATGGAAGAACTCGTCGGCATGGGCATAGCGTTCGTCATGCTCCAAATGAATACCATCGCCGGCCAACTCGGCCGGGCTGCCGCCGACAACGATGTTGAGCAGCACGCGGCCATTCGAGACACGATCGAGTGTCGAGGCAAGGCGCGCATAATAGGCCGGCGACGCCGTACCCGGACGGATCGCGACCAGGAATTTCAGCTTTTGTGTATGGGCCGAGAGCGCTGCGGCCGTCACGAAGGACTCTTCGCAGGAGACCCCCGTCGGAAGCAACACGCCGGTATAACCAAGCCGGTCGACCGCCTGCGCGATCTGCTGGAGATAGCCGATCTCCGGGCCGCGGTTGAGATCGGTCGTACCCAGATAGGTGCCGTCGCCGGAGGTCGGAATGAACCAGAGGAAATCGATGGGTTTTGCGGTCGCGGTCATGAAGCTTTCCTGCTTTCTGGATGCGCGTGGTCGGGAGCCACTCCCGATGTTCGATCCTGATATTGATATAGACTATCGATTATATCGACAATATGGATTTTCCAATTGCTGGTGCGTGACGAAATATTTTGCCGGAAAAGCCCGCGCCCCTAGTGTTCCGGGCGCGGCGATAGCTGCCGACGCTTGTCGGTCTCAGCTCGCCTTCGGCCGCCAGACGATATCCGTGACGGTCAGTTTTTTCGGAATGACCCCGAGATTGTAGAATTCGTCGGCGAGCCCCTGCTGATAGGCGATTGCGGCATCGGTGATGGTCGAGACGCCGCCGAGATTGGCGCCAGGGCGCGTCAGAGTCACCCGCGTCACCCCGGCTGGGACACCGGTGATCTCCGCCAGCGCCGTAATGCTCTTGTCCAGATTGGCTTGTGCCGCCGCCCCTACTTTCGCCAACTCATCGATGACATCGACGATGACCTGCGGGTTGCCCTTGGTGAAATCGCCATTCGCCAGGAAATAGCTGAAGGAATCGACGATACCGCGCGCCGTCGTCAGGATGCGCGTATCCGGATCGGCCTCTGCAATGGCGAGGTAGGGATCCCAGATCGACCAGGCATCGACGGCGCCGGTCTTGAACGCAGCGAACGCATCCGACGGTGCGAGATCGAGCGGCTGGATATCTGTGATCGCCAGCCCACCTTTGCGAAGTGCCTTGACGGTCACGTTGTGGGCGCTGGACCCACGCTTGAAGGCAACCTTCTTTCCCTTGAGATCGGCAAGCGTCTGGATCGGCGAATCCTTTCGCACGAGAATGGCAGAGCTTTCGGGGCTGCCGGTATAAAGACCGACATAAAGCAGATTGCCGTTGGCAGCCTGCGCAAAGAGCGGCGGCACGTCGCCGGTCGCACCGAAATCGAGAGCACCGGCACCGAGCGCTTCCAGCAGCGGCGGGCCGGATGTGAATTCCGACCATTCGACGGAAATGCCGCGATCGGAAAGCCGCTTTTCCAATGCTCCTCGACGTTTCGCCAATGCCAATACGCCATTCTTCTGCCAGCCGATGCGAAGCGTCGTCGCCGCGGCCGCACGTGCCGACCGGATGGAAGGCAAAGCGAAAGCGGCCGCTGTGGCGCCGAGAAGGCCAAGTGTCTGTCTGCGCGAAATCATCGAACTTCCCTTTTCATGAGGCCCCGGCGCTTCCGCCGCCATCGGCTCGTTGTCGATGGTTTAAGATCGCAAATCCATAGATTATATCGACAAAGGATATTATGAAGATTCATGCCGAAAACGAAATTCCATTCCAATGTTAACGATAATCTGGAATCAGATTTCAAATCATATGCCACAGTGACAAGTTGGCCGACAAATCGGCCTTTCGTCCCCCTGGCCTTTCCGCTAAGCCTTCGGAACAAATTCGGTCAGGGAGTTATGAAATGGCAAAGGTCTCATTCATCGGCATGGGCGTCATGGGCTATCCCATGGCCGGGCATCTCAAGGTCAAGGGCGGACACGACGTAACCGTCTACAACCGCACCGTTGCCAAGGCCGAATCTTGGGCCAAGCAATATGACGGCAAGTTCGCCCCTACTCCGGCCAAAGCAGCCGAAGGTGCCGATTTCGTCTTCACCTGTGTCGGTAACGATGACGACTTGCGTTCGGTGACCACGGGTGAGAACGGCGTCCTTTCAAGCATGAAGCCGGGCTCGATTCTCATCGACAACACCACCGCCAGCGCCGAAGTCGCCCGCGAACTTCACGCAGCCGCCAAGGAAAAAGGCATCGACTTCATCGACGCCCCAGTTTCCGGCGGACAGGCCGGGGCAGAGAATGGCGTGCTGACCGTCATGTGCGGCGGCAATGAAGCGGTATTCGAAAAGGCCCGCCCCGTCATCGACGCTTATGCCCGCATGGTCGGCCTGATGGGACCGGTGGGTGCCGGTCAGCTGACCAAGATGATCAATCAGATCTGCATTGCCGGCATCGTCCAGGGCCTTGCCGAAGGCATTCACTTCGGCAAGCAGGCCGGCCTCGATATCGAAAAGGTCGTGGAAGTCATTTCCAAGGGGGCCGCCGGCTCCTGGCAGATGGAAAACCGCCACAAGACCATGAACGCGGGCAAATATGATTTCGGCTTCGCTGTGGATTGGATGCGCAAGGATCTCGGCATCGTTCTGGAGGAAGCGCGCCGCAATCAAGCCAAGTTGCCGCTCACGGCCCTCGTCGACCAGTTCTATGGCGATGTCCAGGCGATGGGAGGCAATCGCTGGGATACCTCCTCGCTGCTCGCACGCCTGGATAAGAAATGACAATATATAAAAGCGCTCAGCCGATATCTATTTCGGCTGAGCGCTTTGCGAAAAGTTGCTCAGTCCTCGTTGGACTTTGCGTTCTCCAGCAGCATGTAGTCGAGCGGCAGCTCCGTCGAATACTTGATTTGCTCCATCGCAAAGGCAGAGGAAACGTCGCGGATCTCGATCTTGGCGATCATGCGCTTGTAGAATGCATCGTAGGCGGCGATATCCGGGACGACGACGCGCAGCAGATAATCGACATCGCCGCTCATGCGATAGAATTCGACCACTTCCGGAAAATCGGCGATGACTTCGGAAAAGCGCTTCAGCCATTCTATGGAGTGGCTGTTGGTGCGGATGGAAACGAAAACCGTAACCTTCGTATTGACCTTCTCCGGATCAAGCAGGGCGACGCGGCGGCGAATGACGCCATCCTCTTCCATCTTCTGGATACGGCGCCAGCAAGGCGTTGTCGACAGACCGACCTTCTTGGCGAGATCGGCAACAGCCAGAGTGGAATCTTCCTGCAGCAGGCGCAGAATCTTGCGGTCAAGGCGGTCCATTTAGCATCCCTTCGAATTATATTCTCTCTATAGCTCATTTTAAGCGAGAGAAAAGAAACTTTTTCTCAGGAAAGCAGGGTTTTCACACGTTGTTGCAAAACCGGAAGCAGTTCGGTCTCGAACCAGGGATGACGTTTGAGCCAGCCGCTGTTGCGCCAGCTCGGATGCGGCAACGGCAGGATGGCCGGCGACCGGTTGGTCAGGAGGTAACGCCGCCATTGCGCGACAGTTTCCGTCATCGAGCCCATGCGCTCCGCCCCGAGATGCCAGGCTTGCGCATATTGACCGATCGTCAGGATCAATTCGATCTGCGGCATCGCATCCATCGCCCGCTGCCGCCACAACTGCGCGCACTCCCTGCGCGGCGGCAGGTCGCTCCCGGCCGCATCATAGCCCGGAAAACAGAAACCCATGCCCATTATGGCGAAATGATCCGGGTTGTAGAAGCTCTCACGATCCACCGCGAGCCACTGCCGCAACCGGTCGCCGGAAGCATCGTTGAACGGCAGGCCGCTTTCGTGGACACGCAATCCCGGCGCCTGACCTGCGATGAGTATCCGAGCGGTCGACGACAGCGTGGCAACCGGCCGCGGCTCGTGCGGCAGGCGATCCGCCTCCCCCTTGGCCGGCGCGTCCCGACAGAGGCGACAAGCAGCAATCGCCGAACGCAGGATCTGCAGTTCGCTTTCCTGCTTCATGGCGTGCTCCATCCGACGAGTTGGCGAAGGTAGCCGAACAATCCCGCAATCGAACCGTCTGCCCCGTCATGCGCCATATGCTCTTCGCGCCGGTAGTCGCTCGGCCTCTCGAAATCGCCGGCCCAAAGTCCGGCTTTCGCCTGTCGCGCAATCTGTTCCTCACCGCCATAGGCACCGTATGAAACAGCCATGCCGTTGCGAACCATCGCAGCGTTGATATCGAGATTGCCAGCGGCGCAAGTCACCAGCAGGCGACCGTAGCGATCCCTCTCACGCCCCCTGCATTCAGGCACTCCCGTTTTAACCATTGTGGCAAGCGCTTTGCGCGCTTCTTCGCCGCAGGCCCAGTCTCCGTCATCGCGCCGGCAACGCTGCCGATATTCCGGGGCATCGATACCCTTGAGCCTCAAGCGCTCACCCTCGATGGAAAGAGTATCGCCATCGATGACATAAAACTTGCCCTTTTGAACGATTTCCGGTCGATTGTTCATCTTTGATGCGAACAATGCAAGAACAGCAAGCAAGGCGAAAGTGGCCGCACCGTCGCGAAACAGGCGGCCTGGCCGCATCACGTTCTTGCCTCCTTTAAGAATAAATCCTTGGCGAAGATGGCAAACAAATCATTTCAGCGCAGCATCTTCTTAAGATTTGGACGCTAGTGTGTAACCTCAGGCAAGCCAAGTTTCAATGTAACCATGAGCACCGGCGTCAGCACATCGACAGATAAAAACATCGTCGACCGATCGCGCAGTCACCGTAACCGGGCTGTGTCGAAGGCCGTGCGGCAAACGCGCGAGCGCCTGCAGAACGGCCATAACCACAATTTTGACCGCGAACTGATAATGATGCACATCGACACGCTGCGGCAGAGTGCCGCCGTCGTGCCGATTTTTGTCCTCCTCGTCGCCGTCTTCGGCGTCTATTTGACGCGAGACGCGAGCATTTTCTTCTGGACCATTCCGATCCTGACGGCCCATGCCATCAACATGCTGATCGGTCGGCGCGCCAGGAAGCAGGAAATCACTGCCGAAGGCGCCAGAAAGTGGCGGCAGCTCCTGTTACTTGGACAATTGCTGGTGGGCTCCTGCTGGGCCATTTTCGCCACACAGAATTGCCCGACGTGCAGTGGCGACAGTTTCGCGCTCTACAAGGGCACGATCCTGCTGGTGGCGATCTGTATCACCGCCATGTCCAGCTTCATGCTGCCGCGGGCGGTTCCGTTTTCCTTCGCACCGGCCACCGTGGCGTTGGTCGTCACGGCCGCTCTCACGCGAAAACCCTCAGATATCGCGCTGACAGCAGCTATCTCGGTCGCCGTGATATTCTTCACCTTCATCACCAACCGCATGTATCAATCGAATTTAAAAATTCTTTCCTTCCAGTCGGAGAAGGACGATCTGATCGCGGAACTGGAAGTGGCGAAATCCATGTCCGACGAGGCGCGCAGACGGGCAGAAGAAGCAAATCTCGCCAAATCGCGCTTCCTCGCCTCCATGTCGCACGAACTCAGGACACCCCTCAACGCCATTCTTGGTTTTTCCGAAGTGATGTCGGCTGAGGTCATGGGGCCGCTCAACAATCCGACCTATCGCGAATACACCACCGATATCCATCGGTCCGGCCAGCATCTGCTCAACCTGATCAACGAAATCCTCGATCTCTCACGCATCGAGGCCGGCAAATATGAATTGAACGAAGAGGCGATTTCTCTCCTCGACATTGCCGAAGACTGCATCGGCATGGTGCAGCTGCGCGCGCGCGGCAAGAACATTTCAATCTCCTCGCAATTCGAAGCACAGCTCCCTTCGGTTTGGGCCGATGAGAAATCGATGCGCCAGGTGATCCTCAATCTCCTATCGAACGCAGTAAAATTCACGCCGCAAGGTGGCGAGATCAGCGTGAAGGTCGGCTGGACGGCGGGCGGCGGCGAATATGTAGCGATCAAGGACAACGGACCTGGCATTCCCGAGGAAGAGATACCGGTCGTGCTGTCCGCCTTCGGCCAGGGTTCGATCGCCATCAAAAGCGCGGAACAGGGCACGGGCCTGGGCTTGCCGATCGTCCAGGCCATTCTCGCCAAGCATGACGGCCAGTTCGTGCTGAAATCCAAGCTGCGGGAAGGCACGGAAGTCATTGCCATATTGCCGGCAAAACGCGTGCTGCAAAGCCTGCCGGCCGTCGAAGATGCGCCCCTCGTCGAGCGACGCAGGAAGAGCTTCGCCTGAGCGAAGCGTCAGTTCCGCCGCCTAAAGATTTTGCTTTTCTTCGAATCGCAAAAACGCTCTATCTTCTTATTTCCCAACGCATTTCCGGACGGAAAACCGCTACGCACTTTTTCCTGGAAATGCTTAGCGGAAAATCAGGTGGCTGCCGATCACGTAAACCAGGTAAATGCCGGAAGCGACCAGCATGCAGAGGACGGCAAACGAGCCGAGGTCCTTGGCGTGTTTGCCGACATTGGAAATCTCCGGCGAAATCCGGTCGATCACCTCTTCCACCGCTGTATTCATCGCCTCGACCGCAAATACGCCGAGGAACAGTACCATGGCGACCACGATCTCCCCGACGGTGGCGCCGACGGTGATCAACAGGATCAGCGCTATCGCCGCAAAAAGGAGCTCCTGGCGGAAGGCCGACTCCTGCAACAAGCGCCGAAAACCGCCCCAGGAATAGCCGGCAGCGGCGAGGAAATGCCGGAGACCGGTTTCCTTGGTAACTGCTGGTTTCGAAAACTCGGCCATTGCCGTTCTGCCCGTAACGTTCCGGTTGCAAGTTGGATGCTTTGCGAATACCGCCTCACCGTGAGCGAAGCAAGGCGGTGCCTTTAGTCACTCTTAGAATTCATTACAGATTTATGACCGAAGCCGATAATCCACAGAAATTTAGCGGCGAAACGCTTATCTCAACACCACGCCGCTTTTATTTTCAGTGCTTGTTGGACACGCCGGCGCTTTCGAATGTCGCCATGCCCGAATGGCAGGCAGCCGCAGCCTTGACGATACCCGCAGCCAATGCGGCTCCCGTACCTTCGCCAAGCCGCATGCCGAGCGCCAAAAGCGGCGTCTTGCCGAGCTTCTCGATGGAGCGCAGATGGCCCGGCTCCGCCGAAACATGGCCGATCAGGCAATGATCGAGCGCAGAGGGATTGGCGGCCTTCAGAATGGAGGCGGCAGCGGTCGCGACATAACCGTCGATGATC
>NZ_JAUQTZ010000183.1:0-10521 GCF_059803845.1 Rhizobium sp. UFLA01-1127
CATCAGAGCCTCATCATTTGCCGAGAAACCGCCTGGGATCATGGATATCCGCGCGGCGGGCGGTGAGAGCCGATACGAGATCGGCCAGAGATAATAGATTGTGAACGGGACGGAATTCGTCAACATGCGGCAGCATTGCTTTTACACCGCGGGCACGCGCCTCGAAACCCTCGAAGCGCAAGAGCGGATTGAGCCAGATGAGCCGCCGGCAGGAGCGGTGCAGGCGATCCATCTCCGCTCCAAGCAATTCCACGCCTTCGCGCTCCAGCCCATCGGTGATCAAAAGCACGATCGCACCCTGCCCGAGCACCCGGCGCGCCCATAGTCTGTTGAACTCCTTCAGCGTCTCGCCGATCCGCGTCCCGCCCGACCAGTCGCGCACCGCCGCTGCGCATTCGTCCAGCGCCTGATCCGGGTCCTTGTGGCGCATCGCCCTAGTCACATTGGTCAGGCGCGTTCCGAACAGAAACGTATGAACGCGGCGCCGCCGCTCGGTCAAAACATGCAGGAAATGCAGGAAGATACGCGTATACTGGCTCATCGAGCCGGAAATATCGGCAAGCACGACAAGCGGCGGCTGCATTTCCTTCGGCCGTCGAAAGCGTGGCAGGATCAGCGCTCCTCCCGTGCGCAAGGCGGAGCGCATCGTCGCGCGGGGATCGATCCTTGCCGACGTGCGCGACGACGCGAAACGGCGTGTGCGCACGCGGTCCAGCGGCAGTCGCAGCTTCTCGAGCTCTCTCCTGGCGCAGGCAATTTCCGCCGCCGACATCTGCGCGAAATCCAGGTGGCGCAGCACCTCGCTGCCGGAGCTGGTAAATCGTGCATCGATCTCGATATCGGGCGTTTCGCGCTGCGGGCGGCGCTCGTTGCGGTCGCTCAGCAGCGCATCGCTTGCCCGGCTCTCGCCCGGCTTCGGCTTTTCCTTTTCCCGATGATCGGGAGCGACCGGCGACATCATGGCGATCATCTTGGCAACGAGATCGCGGGAGCGCCAAAACAGACGGAATGCCTCGTCGAATACCGCGAGATCCTCATGCCGCTTGACGAAGATCGAACACAGGGCAGCATGAAATTCCTCGCGGGAGCCGATGCCGATGGTCTCAACCGCCTCAATGGCATCCGCAATCGCTCCAGGCCCGATCTTGAGGCCAGCCTTGCGCAGCGCCCGACCGAACAGCACGATATTATCGGCAAGGCGTCCATCACCGGGCGGTGACTGTGCGGCAGTGATGCCGTTCTGCGCGCCCGGTCCCATGGCTTATCCCGCCGCAAGCAATTCGGATTTCACCTCGTCGAGCACGCGCTTGCCTTCGGCCCCCTGGATGCGGGCGATATCGTCCTGATATTTCAGCAGCGTGCCCAGCGTATCCGAAACAGTCTCCGGATCGAGCGCCACCCGGTCGAGCTCGGTCAGGGCGGTCGCCCAGTCGATCGTCTCGGCGACGCCCGGATTCTTGAAGAGGTCGAGCGTGCGCAGCTTCTGTACATAGGCGACGATCTGGCGCGAGAGTGCCCCGTTGCAGCCAGGCACCTTGCGGCGGATGATCTCAAGCTCCTGTTCGGCCCCAGGATAATCGACCCAATGATAGAGACAGCGCCGCTTCAGTGCGTCATGCACCTCGCGCGTCCGGTTGGTGGTGATGATGACAATGGGCGGCTCCGCCGCGCGGATCGTGCCGAGCTCCGGCACCGTTACCTGAAAATCGGAAAGCACTTCCAGAAGGAATGCCTCGAAAGCCTCGTCGGTCCGGTCCAGCTCGTCGATCAGGAAGACGGGTGCACGTCCTCCGCCCCCCGACAGCGCCTGCAGCACCGGCCGGCGGATGAGATAGCGCTCAGAGAAGATATCGGCCTCGATACGATCTCGATCGGTGAGACCGGATGCTTCAGCCAGGCGGATTTCCAGCATTTGCGCGGGATAGTTCCACTCGTAGACGGCCGAAGAAACATCCAGCCCTTCATAGCATTGCAGGCGAATCAACGGCCGGTCGAGCGCCTTCGACAAGACCTTGGCGATTTCCGTTTTGCCGACACCAGCCTCCCCCTCCAGAAAAAGCGGCCGTCTCATCTTCAACGCAAGAAACAGGACCGTGCCGAGCGCGCGTCCGGCCAGATAGTCATGGGCGCCGAGCAGCGCTATCGTCTCATCGATCGAACTCGGCAGCGAAAGTGATGTCTGATCCGCCATGACAACTCCCTTGAAGGGGTTATAGCGTGTGATAGCCCCGGTTCATATAGAGCAAAGCCGGCTTTGGCTCGCTGTAGCGAATGGCCATCACCTCGCCGAAGATGATGTTGTGGGTGGTGGCCTGCTTGATCTCGATCACGCGGCAATCGAAGGCGGCAAGCGCATCGGCAAGCACCGGAGCGCCCGTCGCCAGCGTCTCGAATTTGCCGGCAGCGAAGCGTTCATCGACGGTCAACTGGGTCTTCCCGGAAAAGGCATCAGCCAGAGATTGATGATCTGCGCTAAGCGTGTTCAGAGCGAATATGCCGCTTTTGAAGAAGATCTCGTTCTTCTCGTTGCTGTTGTTGAGGCAGATCAGAACCGTCGCAGGATCGTCCGACACCGAGCAGGCGGCGGTAATCGTCACGCCGCGCCGCTCCGCCCCGAGCGCCGTCGTCACGAGCTGCACATGTCCCGCATAGCGGCTCATGGCATCGCGATAAAGCGCCGGATCCATACGCTTCCTGTCTAGCACCACCATCTCCATTTTTCTGTGATACCTTGTCTTTCGCTCAATATGGCGGGCAGGCGTTAGCTTTTCTACAATAGCATTATTGAAAACGAACGGATTTTGCTGCTTTTTCTTTGACGATCCCCTCCAGACGGATAAATAGAGCAGAAAAATTGCTCGGGATAATCGATCGATGAACGTTCTGCGTCGCCTTCCGCTCCTGTTTGTGCTGCTTTCGGCGGCCGGCAGCAGCTACGCCGCGGGAATCCAGATCGGGATCGTGGCACCCCAGGACGGCAATTTTGCAACGCTGGGCGCAGAGATCGTCGCCGGAGCCAATTTCGAAATCCAAGCCCAAAAGGACGCAGCAACGGTCGTGAACGAGCCCTGCACTGAAGATGGCGGTCGGGCCGCCGCGGAAGCATTGGTTGCGGCCAAGGCACAGATCGCGATCGGCTTTCTCTGCACCGAGACCCTGGAGGGCGCACTGCCGCGCCTCAAGGATGCCGGCATTCCCGTCGTTACGGTTTCCGTGCGCTCACGCATCCTGATGGAGGATGCTCTGAAGAACGGCTGGCCGCTCTTTCAGCTGGCCCCGCTGGACAGTGCCGAGGCGGCCATGGCCATCGACACCATCCTGAAAAACTGGGCGGCGGAACCGATGGCGCTGATCGACGACGGCACGATCCACGGCCGCGAACTGGTCGGCGCTATCCGGAGCGCGCTGGAGGAAAAGGGGCTGAAGCCGGTCTTCACCGATACCTATCGCCCCGGCCAGGATCAGCAGATCGCGCTTGTGCGCCGCCTCAAGAAGGCCGGCGCCACGCGCGTTTTCGTCTGCGGCGATCGCAGCGATGTCGCCGTGATCGCTCGCGACGCAAAGAGCGAGAACATCCCGCTGGTCCTGATGGGCGGCGATGCCATGCGCGCCGCCGACCAGCCGGTGCCTTTGCTGGAAGGCGTGCAGGCAATCGCACTGCCTGATTATGCCAGCCTGCCGGCAGCACAGCAGACCACGCTGGCCATGCGCGCCGGCGGCATCGAACCGGATGGATATATCCTGCCGGCCGCTGCTGCCGCTCAGATCGCCAGTCAGGCGGCTGCAGGTGCGAAAGCGGACAACAGGCCGATTGCCGACAAACTCGCCGGCACGGAATTCCAGACAGCGATCGGTCCGATCTCCTTCGGGCAGAACCACGAATTGACTGAAAATCCCTTTCGCCTGCTGGAATGGCGCGGCAATGCCTTCGTGCCGGTGACGACGCCATCGAACTGAGGCATGCCGCTCGGGCGGTTGTTTGCCTATTGCAGCGGTGGTAATCCAGGCGCGAAATAATCAGATGGAGCTCAGCTACCCATGACCCTGCCGATCCGTATTGCCCCTTCCATTCTCGCAGCCGACTTCGCCAAGCTCGGCCAGGAAGTCAAGGATGTGACCGAAGCCGGAGCCGATTGGATCCATCTGGATGTCATGGACGGCCATTTCGTACCCAACATCTCCTTTGGCGCCGATGTCATCAAAGCGCTGCGCCCCTATACATCCGCCACTTTCGACTGCCACCTGATGATCTCGCCGGCTGACCCCTATCTGGAAGCCTTCGCCAAGGCCGGCTGCGACCGCATCACGGTCCATGCAGAAGCCGGCGTGCATCTGCATCGTTCGCTGCAGACGATCCGCCATCTTGGCAAAAAGGTCGGCGTTACCCTCAATCCGGCAACGCCGCTTTCCGTGCTCGAAAACGTGCTCGACGATATCGACCTGATCCTGATCATGTCGGTCAATCCGGGATTCGGCGGACAGAAGTTCATCCCTGCCATGGCCGACAAGATCCGCAGCGCCAAGTCCATGATCGGTGACAGGCCGATCGAGCTCGAGGTCGATGGCGGCGTTTCGGTCGATACAGCTCCGCTCATTACGGCTTCGGGCGCCAATGTCCTCGTTGCTGGTTCTGCCATCTTCAAGGGCGAATCGGTCGAGGCCTACCGGCAGACGGTGGGCGATCTCAGGGCTGCCGCCGAACGAGGCCGCGTTGGATCGAACTAATCCGACCCACATCTTCAGCGCGACGGCCAGGACGCGGTCCGTCGCATCGTATTGCCTCGAAGTCTTCCGCGGTGCGATCGGCTGGGGCATGGCCATGTCCGCGTCGGCGCTGACGGCCCTCTATTTGCGCAATGGCCTTCTGACCAGCCACGTAACCGCCCTTACACTCGTCTATTTCTTTGGCGGCGCCCTCTCATGGCCCATCCTCGTGCCGCTTGCCCGGCGCTTCACGCGCTACAGACCGACAAGTGCGCGTTTCGCCGCCTTCTTTCTGGTGCTGGCCATTGGCACCGCGGCCATGACGGCATTCCTGTTCGCGATGGATTATCGCTGGTTCTATTCGCGCTGGCATGCGCCGTTCGGCTCGCTCATCTGGACGTTCCAGTTCCTGTTTACCGGCGCCAGCGCCATCTATCAGTTCGCCGTCCTTGGCCTTACCCTATTTCTGCCGTTGGGACTGCTATGCCTGATCGCCGTTTCAGCCTATCTTGCGCGACAGGTCCGTTAAGGCGCACGAAAGATTGGTCCGACAAACATTGTGCCCTTGAAACATTGTGATCGCCGCCCGTCTTTGTTATGGGGGCGCCGAGTTTTCCCTTTCCGTCAGCCAAGAAAGCTTTGAGCCCATGATCCCGCGCTACTCCCGACCGGAAATGGTCGCCATCTGGTCGCCCGAAACCAAGTTTCGTATCTGGTTCGAGATCGAAGCCTATGCCTGTGATGCGCTGGCCGCTCTCGGCGTCATCCCGAAGTCGGCCGCGGACACCATCTGGGAAAAGGGCGGCAAGGCCACTTTCGACGTCGCGCGCATCGACGAGATCGAAGCTGTCACCAAGCACGATGTCATTGCATTCCTGACGCATCTGGCCGAAATCGTCGGTCCTGACGCCCGTTTCGTTCATCAAGGCATGACCTCCTCGGACGTGCTCGATACCTGCTTCAACGTGCAGCTCGTGCGCGCCAGCGACCTGTTGCTCGCCGATATCGACAAGCTGCTGGAAGCCCTGAAGCGCCGCGCTTTCGAGCATAAGGACACGGTCACGATCGGCCGTTCGCATGGTATCCACGCGGAGCCGACAACCTTCGGCGTCAAGCTGGCGCTCGCCTATGCCGAATTCGAACGCTGCAAGCAGCGCCTGATCGCCGCCCGCGAAGAAGTCGCCACCTGCGCCATTTCCGGCGCCGTCGGCACCTTCGCCAATATCGATCCGCGCGTTGAAGAACATGTCGCCGCCGCTCTCGGCCTGAAACCAGAGCCGGTCTCGACCCAGGTCATCCCGCGCGACCGTCATGCGATGTTCTTCGCCACCCTCGGGGTCGTCGCTTCCTCGATCGAGCGTCTCGCCACCGAAATCCGCCACCTGCAGCGCACCGAGGTTCTGGAGGCGGAAGAATATTTTTCGCCCGGCCAGAAGGGCTCCTCGGCCATGCCGCACAAGCGCAATCCGGTGCTGACGGAGAACCTGACGGGTCTCGCCCGCATGGTCCGCTCTTACTCCATTCCGGCCATGGAGAATGTCGCTCTGTGGCATGAGCGCGATATCTCGCACTCCTCCGTCGAGCGCATGATCGGCCCGGATGCGACCGTCACGCTCGATTTTGCGCTCGCCCGCATCACCAGCGTTGTCGACAAGCTTCTCGTCTATCCGGACAATATGATGAAGAATTTGAACAAGTTCCGCGGACTTGTTCATTCGCAGCGCGTGCTGCTGGCGTTGACCCAGGCCGGCGTGTCTCGCGAAGATTCCTACCGTCTGGTCCAGCGCAATGCGATGAAGGTCTGGGAAGAAGGCAAGGACTTCCTTGAGGAGCTGCTGGCGGACCAGGAAGTGCGCGCCGCTCTTTCGGAAGAGGATATCCGCGAAAAATTCGACCTTGGCTATCATACCAAGCATGTCGACACGATCTTCAAGCGGGTTTTCGGCTAGAGTTTCCCGTTTTGGATTGTGATTTCGTCGAGGCGGTGCGGCTTACGCGCCGCCTCTTCTTTTTCGCGGCAGACTTGGCGACGACTGGAAAATCATCAGCTGCGGCTTCGTTCACTTCATCCGTCAGCCGATCTTGATGGCGTTTTGCCGCCTTCTCGACCAGCCTGTCGAGATGCTTCAGATCCTCTTCATCGAGGTTTTCGATTCCGACGAAGCGATTTTCAGCGGCGCTGGTCAGGATCAGCTCATTGAGTTTGGCCTGAATGGCCCGCGTATCGCGGGTCTGCGCGTTCTGGAGCAGGAAAACCATCAGGAAGGTGACGATCGTCGTGCTCGTATTGATGACGAGTTGCCATGTATCCGAATAGTTGAAGATCGGTCCGGTGGTACCCCAGAGAACGACGGAAAGCAGAGCAAGGACGAAGATGGCCGGCTTGCCGGTCCACTCCGAAACCACAACCGCGAAGCGGGTAAAAATATGTGTGAGGCGAGCCATGATCCGCATCTCCTGATGATGCGGCTCAACGTGGAAACCCCGTCGCAGTTCCAACGATGCAAGGAACCGCCGAAAGCCCGAAAGTCTAATCCTGGGCGGCAACCAGCTTGCGATAGAGATGCCAGGATGCATGACCGAGTATCGGCATGACGACCGCCAGCCCCGCAAAGATCGGGATGGTCCCGACCACGAGCAGCGCTGCCACAATGAGGCCCCAGATTGCGATCGGGATCGGATTGATCAGCGTCGCCCGGATGCTGGCATCGATCGCGGCGACGACACCAACATCACGGTCCAGCAGAATCTGGAAAGTGACGACCGTGGTCGCCAGCACGACGAGCGCGAAGACGAAGCCGATCAGATCCCCCCAAAACATCATCGCCATGCCTTCGCGCGTCGTGAGCACACTCGACACGAAGGACGAGAGCGTGGGCGGCACGCCGTCGCCGAAAAAGATGAAATAGACGTTCTGCGCCACGAAGAGCCAGACGATGAACAGACCGAACAGCATGAGGCCCGTAACGATGATCGACGGCAGGGCCGGCGAGAAGCGCACATCGAAAGCATGGCTCCACGACGTATCCAGTCCCTTCTCGCGCCGCCGGCTGATCTCATAGAGGCCGATCGCGGCCATCGGGCCTAGCAAGGCAAAACCGGACATCAATGGAAACAACAGCGGCAGCAGGTTCTGGTCCGTGCTCCAGATCGCAAGCGCAATGCCGGCTATCGGATACATCAGACACAGGAAGACATAATGCGATGGCTTCTCGCTGAAATCGTCCAGCCCCAGCTTCAGGGCATCGACGAGATCGGCAATACCTATCTTGCGGATGGCTGGGCGGGCGAAAGTATGGTCCGCTCCGGCCATGACATGAAAGGCCGTCATAATGCTCTCCTCCTCAACCTCGATGTGCTCGGTCGGCGGTGCTAGGATGGCGGCAAAATGGATGCCGACATCGTCATTCGCTACCGGCTGAGCCGATAGTAGCAAATTTTGCCGCAATTGTCGCCTTTTTCCCTTGACAGTTGGGTTCACCTTTTCCACATCGCGCGATCATGAAGACCTCAGACGCAGATATCCTCATCATTCCCGGTTATACCAATTCCGGCCCGGACCACTGGCAGACACGCTGGGAGCAGAAGCTCTCGACGGCGCGGCGCGTGGAACAGGCCGAATGGTCCAAGCCCGTGCGCGATGATTGGGTCGCCCGTATCGCAGAGGAGGTGAATGCCTCGGACAAGCCGGTCGTACTGGTCGCGCATTCCCTCGGCGTTCCCTCGGTGATCCATGCGATCCCGCATTTTCGCAGCAAGATCGCCGGCGCCTTCTTCGTCGCGCCGCCCGATGTCGCCAATCCCGGCATCCGGCCGAAGCATCTGATGACCTTCGGCCCTTACCCGCGCGATCCGCTGCCGTTTCCCTCGATCACCATTGCCAGCCGCAACGACCCCTTCGGCAGCTACGAACATGCCGACGACATTGCCAACAGCTGGGGCTCGCTGCTGATCGATGCCGGAGAGTCCGGCCACATCAATACAGAATCCGGCCACGGACCTTGGCCCGAGGGCACGATGGTCTTCGCCAGGTTCCTCAGCCAGTTGAAACCGTAGTTTTATCGACGGGCGAAGACGGACAGGAGCGCCCTTACACCTCACTGCAACGCGTCCCGTCATGCATGACGCGCAGGGCTTAAACTTACTGCATAATTCCTTAAATCGATTCCGGTTCGAAGAATTATGCAGTAGCCTGTGAAGTACCGGACACTTTCATTCCATCGTCAGACAAAAGCCTGTAAAACAAGTCATCACAGGATCCCGATTCCCAGCATTGGCACCCCGCCAGGGCCGGAATTCCGAGGAAGGAGGCGTAGGCGGATTGTGAATTCGCTTCTTATCCGTTATGGGACGCCCACATATGATCCACTTGCGCTATCCCAAGAGCGCCAAAGACAGAGAACAATACCAATGAACCGTCGCCGCCGTATTTACGAAGGCAAGGCCAAGATCCTTTACGAAGGGCCTGAGCCGGGCACGCTGATTCAATTCTTCAAGGACGACGCCACCGCTTTCAACAAGAAGAAGCACGAAGTCATCGATGGCAAGGGCGTTCTGAACAATCGCATCTGCGAATATATCTTCAGCCATCTGAACAAGATCGGCATTCCCACGCATTTCATCCGCCGCCTCAACATGCGCGAGCAACTGATCAAGGAAGTGGAGATGATTCCGCTCCAGATCGTCGTGCGCAATGTCGCCGCCGGCTCGCTTGCCAAGCGCCTCGGCATCGAGGAAGGTGTGGTGCTGCCGCGTTCGATCATCGAGTTCTACTATAAGTCCGATGCGCTCGAGGACCCATTGGTCTCCGAAGAGCATATCACCGCCTTCGGCTGGGCCAATCCTGCGGAACTCGACGACATCATGGCGCTCGCCATCCGCGTCAACGATTTCATGACCGGCCTTTTCCTCGGCGTCGGCATTCAGCTCGTCGATTTCAAGATCGAATGCGGCCGTCTCTTCGAAGGCGACATGATGCGGATCATCCTCGCGGACGAAATCTCGCCGGACAGCTGCCGCCTCTGGGATATTGAAACCCATGAGAAGATGGACAAGGATCGCTTCAGCCGCGACATGGGCGGCTTGCTGGAAGCCTATTCCGAAGTGGCTCGCCGCCTCGGCATCATCAATGAAAACGAACCCGTGCGCGGCACAGGCCCGGTTCTCGTCAAGTAAGCTCAGAAAGGACAATCGTGATCAAGGCTCGTGTAACCGTTACGCTGAAGAACGGCGTTCTCGATCCGCAGGGCAAGGCAATCGAGGGCGCGCTCGGCGCACTCGGCTTTGACGGCGTCCATCAGGTCCGCCAGGGCAAGGTCTTCGACATCGAACTGGACGGCGCCGACAAGGCAAAGGCGGAAGCAGATCTTCGAGCCATGTGCGAAAAGCTCCTCGCCAATACGGTCATCGAGAATTATAGTATCGCTCTCGACTAAGGATTGTGGAGCCTGTGTAATGGTCGAAGTGACGCAAGAGTTGATGTATGAGCTGCTGAAGAAAATCCAGGCGGAACAATCGTCGACGAAAGACGAAATTCGGGAGATGAAAGCGGAGATGAACGCTTTCAGAACGGGTCTCGTTGCGGTTCATCGGGACCTTCTGAATATCCACACCACGCTTATGCGGCACGAAGAGCGCCTGGAACGCATTGAGCGCCGTCCTGAACTGCGTGAGCTCGCAGAAGCAGCACAAACGAAATATGAGCCGCACCCATGAAATCAGCAGTTGTTCAACTCCCCGGCCTTAATCGCGACCGTGACATGATCGCGGCGCTGACCAAGATTTCCGGCCATGCGCCCGTAACGGTCTGGCAGACGG
>NZ_JAUQTZ010000184.1:0-10280 GCF_059803845.1 Rhizobium sp. UFLA01-1127
GCTATGGGCCGGCTCGGGTCGGTGAAACGTCTCGATGAGGCTGACAGCCGCAGGCTCTGGCGCGAGATCCGCAATGTGAAGCCCTATGCGGATGGCACCTCGCGTCCTGTCTGGCGCGTCTCGGTCGCACCCGGCACGGGCCACCGGCTTGTCGCGGCCCTTCGCCTGGAGGAGGGCGTGGACGCCTATTACGATTGGCAGGGCGGGCTTGTCTGGATGCGCATGGAAGCCGAGCCGGAAGGTGAAATGCTGCGCCGCTATATTCATGCGCTTGGCGGCGGGCATGCCACCTTGATGCGTGCTACCCCAGGCCACCGCGCGATGACGTCTGCTTTCCAACCGCAGCCGGAGGCCGTGGCTCTCCTGTCTGCGCGCGTGAAGGAAAAATTCGATCCGGCAGGGATTTTCAATCCGGGGAAGATGTGGTGATGCGGATAATGTCTTTTGGTGACCACTCCCTCACCCTAGCCCTCTCCCGGTGGGGGAGAGGGGATGACCTCGTTTGCCGCGATTCCACGATTTTCTTTCTGGCAAGGAGGGGGAAGGTGCACTTCCCCCTTCTCCCCTCGGGGAGAAGGTGCCCGACAGGGCGGATGAGGGGGCTTTCTCTCAAGCCAGCAATCGCCCATCCTTCGGTGCGAAAGTAGGGGGGAACCTGATGCAAACGAATTTCACTCCCGAACAGCTTGCCGATCCGCATGTGGCAGAGTCCGAGGCGATCCTGCGTAAATGCGTTCATTGCGGCTTCTGCACCGCCACCTGTCCGACCTATGTGACGCTCGGCAACGAACTCGATAGCCCGCGCGGCCGCATCTATCTTATCAAGGATATGCTGGAGAACGGCAGGCCCGCCGATGCCGAGGTGGTGACGCATATCGATCGTTGCCTTTCCTGCCTCGCCTGCACCACGACCTGTCCTTCCGGCGTCGACTATATGCACCTGATCGACCATGCGCGCGTCCATGTCGAGAATACCTACAAGCGCCCGCTGATGGATCGGCTGACCCGCAATGTGCTGGCGGCTGTGCTGCCTTATCCCGGCCGGTTTCGGATGGCCTTGCGGCTTGCGGACCTCGGCCGGCCTTTTAAGGGTCTGTTCAGACGCATTCCAGCCTTGAAGGCCTTCGCAGCCATGCTCGATCTTGCGCCGCGCCGCATTCCCGCGCAGTCGCCTTTTGCCAAGCCGGGGCTGCATCCGCCGCAGGCCGAGCGGCGCGGTCGGGTGGCGATCCTGACGGGTTGCGCTCAGCCCGTCCTCGATCCGGAAATCAATGCGGCGACCATCCGCCTTTTGACGCGCCTCGGCGTCGAGGTCGTCGTGCCGCAGGGGGAGGTCTGCTGCGGCTCGCTGGTCCATCATATGGGCCGCGAGGAACAGGCACTCGCCGCCGCCCGCACCAATGTCGATGTCTGGATAGGCGAGATCGAGGCCGGAGGGCTCGACGCCATCATCATCACCGCGTCCGGCTGCGGCACGACGATCAAGGACTATGGGCATATGCTGCGCCTCGATCCATCCTATGCCGAAAAGGCCGCAAGGGTTTCGGCGCTCGCCAAGGACATCACCGAATATCTCGCAAGCCTCGATCTGCCGTCGCATATGCCGCGCGGCATCACCGTCGCCTATCATTCCGCCTGCTCCATGCAGCATGGACAGAAGATCACCATGGCACCGAAGCTCCTGTTGAAAGCTGCGGGCTTTACGGTGCGCGACCCGGCGGAAGGGCATCTGTGCTGCGGCTCGGCGGGCACCTACAATATCATGCAGCCGGAGATTTCGGCCGAGCTGAAGGCGCGCAAGGTCAGGAATATCGAGGCGACGAGGGCCGATGTCATCGCCACCGGCAATATCGGCTGCATCACGCAGATCGCCACGGGAACGGGCATTCCCATTTTGCATACGGTGGAACTGCTCGATTGGGCCTATGGCGGCGATATGCCGGCGAAGCTGAAGGGTCTGCAGCAGGCCGCTGCCTAGAGCATTTCCTGGAAAAATGCGTGGCAGTCTTTCGTCCGGAATTGCGCAAAGAAACTAGAAGATAGAGCGTTTCGCAATTCGAGAAAAAGCGGAAAGTCTCTAATGCAGCTTGTCAGGCGCCGGCAGTCGGTGTGCCTGCCATTCGATCTCGAATTTGTCGGCGGCAATGCGCGTCATGCTGATGCGCTCCTGGCCTTCCTCGAAGAAGATGCCGTCCACGAGGCCGGCGATACCATCGTAAAACGAGCCCTCGACGAGGCTGGTGATGCGTTGCATCTCAAGTTCTCGATCGGAAATATCGGCAACCGACATGCAGTGCCGGCGGCCATCGGCAAACACGTCGATGAGCCGCGGAACGTCGCCGCCGACATCGACTTCGTAATAGACGATGACTGGCTCCTCGCTTTCCGGATGGATCCAGTCGCATCGGTAATAGGAAAAGCTCATGTGCTCGAACATAGCACATAATCCCCCAAGCCTGAACCGATTTGGGGGATGGATTGCGGAAGCTGGGCGATGATCTTCAGAAGTTGAACGAGACGCCGAAGTTGAGGGCGTGGGTGAAGACCCTGGTCTTCAAGGTGTCGCCGCTATCGATCGAGACGTTGTCCACGAAGTTGTAGTTGCCTTTGTATTCGACGAAGGTCGACCAGTGCTTGGCGAATTGGTAGCTGACGCCGGCCTGTGCCTGCAGCGATGCTCCGCCGAACTGGTAGTCGAAGGTGGTGCCGGAGGCGCGGCTAACTTCGACATGCGGCACGTTGATACCCGCGCCGAGGCCGACATAGGGCGTCCAGTTGCGGCTGGGATCCTGGAAGCGGTAGAGAGCGTTCAGCGTCAGCATATTGAGGCCGTCGGTGAACTCGAAATGCGACCAGCCGGGCGTGTTGCCGAGATCGCCATAGACCTTCGCATGGCTGTAATCGAGCGATACGCCCCAGTTCGGCTTGTCGAACTGATCGAGCCACCAGATGCCGCGGAAGCCGAAATAAGGCGGCATCTTGAAGGATTTGCCCGACCAGTTGGGGTCGAAGTCGGCACCATCCGACGTGGTTACATTGCTGCCGGTTGCGCCCTGGAAGCCGCCATAGGCGGAAAACTGCATTTCAGCAGAAGCAGAGCCGGCGGCGAATACGGATGCTGAAATCGCAAGCGCGGCAAGGGCCGGCTGCTTGATGCGAAATGCACGATGCATGTGAAATCCCCGGATGGCAAAGAGCTGTTATGTAGACGCGCTTCGATGACACTTCTATTTCAGTCACAGGTGACAATGCATGGCTTAGGCGGCGAAGCTGACGTGAATCTGAAGAAAAGAAGCCGGTTTGCGGCGGTCCACATCGATAAATTCGAAGCTGTCACCCGGGCGCAACAGTGCTTAGGAGAGCATGATGCCGAAAAGTGTGTAGCGGTTTTCGAACGACATTTTGCCCTGCTTCTTTGTTTCGAGAACGGGCTCGAATTTCAGGTCGATTCGACCTAAAATTATCCGGCTGCAGGGTCTGGTTTCGAATGGAATAATGCGTCGCAGACAAGGCAGGCATCCCGAGCCTGCATGACGGTTTCATGCGATAGTTCGGGACGCCTGCCAATGCCGGAAGCAAGCTCAGAAGATCAGGAATCCGATCAGCCGCCGAACAGGGTCCTCAGCACATCGACGCCGCGATCCTGGTAGCTGACTTCGCCCTGCTTGTTGCCGGGGCCGACGACGATGACCTTCGTGCCCACGGGGACGCGATCATAGAGATCGATGACGTCCTTGTTCATCATGCGGATGCAGCCGGACGACATGTTGAGGCCGATGCTCCATGGCTGATTGGTGCCGTGGATGCGAAAGGCGGTGTCGTTGCCATTGCGATAGAGATACATGGCGCGCGCGCCGAGCGGATTATCCTCGCCGCCTTCCTGATAGGCCGGCAGCTTATGACCTTTCTTGGCTTCGCGAACGCGCATTTCCGGAGGCGGCGTCCAGCCCGGCCATTCCGCCTTGCGGCCGACCTTGACGACGCCGGACCAGCCGAAGCCGTCACGGCCGACGCCAATGCCGTAGCGTCTCGCGCGGTTGTCGCCTTCGACGAGGTAAAGATACTTGTTGTTGGTGTCGATGATGATGGTGCCCGGCTCTTCGTTCGTCGCCAGCCGCACCATGCGCCGCTGGAACTGCGGCTTGACCTGCCCCTGCGGTTCGACCGCCACCCGGATCACGTCGGCGCGTGCGGCCGGTGCCGCATAGGGTGCTGAAGCGGCGATGGCTGCTGCACTCGATGCCGCAAGAAGATACACCGCAACGACACCCGTCGTCACGATCGACAATGCTGCTTTCATAATGGCATTCCCCTCGTTGAATCCGGTAGGAAACTACCGGAACCGGCGAAGGGATCAAGATCAAAATGCCCAATAATGGTCACAGTCCGGAAGAACTCACGTCTCTTCTATCGCCGATCAGACTATAGTCTGAATTATAGTGGACGGCCTTCCGGTGGGGCGAATACTGCCCCTTCGAAGGAGCGATATTCGCGGCGCCGGTCCAAAGGCTATTCGGTATCACATGACGGTGACGCGGGTGCCGACCTTTACGCGGTTGTAGAGGTCGATGACATCCTCGTTGCGGAGGCGGATGCAGCCAGAAGACACGGCGTTGCCGATGGTCCAGGGGGCGTTGGTGCCATGGATGCGGTAGAGGGTGGAGCCCAAATACATGGCGCGTGCGCCGAGCGGATTGCCCTCGCCGCCTTCCATGTGGGCCGGAAGGTAATGCCCTTTGGCCGCTTCGCGCGAGATCATCTCGGCGGGGGGTGTCCAATCCGGCCATTCCTGCTTGCGGGTCACGGTATGGGCGCCGGCCCATTCGAAGCCGGGCTTGCCGACACCGACGCCATAGCGCCGCGCCTTGCCGCCATCCATGACCAGATAGAGAAAGCGGTTATTGGTGTCGATGACGATGCTGCCGGGCTTTTCCTTGGTCTGGTAATCGACGATCTGCGGCAGGAATTGCGGATCGATCTGGCCGTGGATTGCCGGATATTGCGGACGGGCCATGGCGACCTGCTGCACGGCCGGGCGCGCAAAGAGACCGCGCGGCTGCACGACTTGACGCACTTGCGGGGTTACCTGCTGCTCCATTCTAGGATCGGCGGCGCGGCGCGCCATCGGGCGGGGATAGACCACCGGCTGCACATTGCCGCCGCCAAGCTGCATCACCCAGGGAGCGGTCAGATCGGGACTGACGATGACGGGCGGGCGCGACTGATAGCGATCGTCTGCGAAGGCGGTGGAGGCAAGCAGGCTTAGAGCGCCCGCGGCACACAGAACGGCATGTTTCATCATCGGACAAACTCTCTACACATGGGCCGAGGATGGGCGCGACAGCACCCGGTCGAAACCATGGTGCCACTTGCACGCGAGCGAATGGTAAACATCCATTCATCAAAATGCCGCGAAGCCGATAAAGCTTTGTCAGGGTTACCGCCTGGTTTGGAAAGATGGTTTGCAAATGGTAAATCATGAATCGGAATGCATGGTCGCCGAAATCGGCTTATGAATTTAAGCATTTGATTGATCTCAATTTATCCGTTAGTTGCATACCGGTTTCCGGTGGCGCGTGCTGAAATAGGGGACGAATCGCAGAATGGCGGAAACGGGCATCATCACCGGCGAGGACGGCAAGGATCGTTGCTTCTGGCATGGCAACCTGCCGGAATATCAGCGCTATCACGACGAGGAATGGGGCCGCCCGGTCGTCAACGATATCAGGCTGTTCGAAAAGATCTGCCTGGAAGGCTTTCAGTCCGGCCTCTCCTGGCTGACGATTCTGCGCAAGCGCGAGAATTTCCGAGCCGCTTTTGCCGGTTTCGACTTCGAGAAAGTCGCCAGGTTCGGTGAGGCCGATATCGAGCGCTGTCTCGCCGATGCCGGCATCATCCGTCATCGCGGCAAGATCGTCTCCACCATCAACAATGCCCGCCGCGCCATCGAGATGCGCGACGAATTCGGCTCGCTCGCCCGCTATTTCTGGGCGCACGAGCCGGGCGCGGACGAGCGTCCCGAGGTCTTCGACCTGACACATCTGCGCGCCAACCCGACGACATCAGCTTCCGTGCGGATTTCGAAGGATTTGAAGAAGCGCGGCTGGACCTTTGTCGGCCCGACCACGGTTTATGCCTTCATGCAGGCCATGGGCCTGGTCAACGATCACATCGAGGGCTGCTATTGCCGGAAAGAGGTGGAGGCGATGCGCTGTGCATTGGTGCGCCCATGAGAAACGCGCTTTTCGGTCTTTCCCTGACGATGCTCGCGCTCTTCGGCGGGGCTTCCGCCCAAGCCCAGAGCGACACCCAGCAGCGCCTTCCACAGCTCGATCGCGGCGAGAAGATCGAGAAGCTCGGTTTCCCGGCCGTTCTGGAAAAGTTGACGGGCTGGACGAAGTTCGGCAAAGGCAAGGTCTACACGCTGCCGCTGAAGAAGGGCCAGCATGTGCGGATCACCTTCAGCTCCAAGAGCAAATACACGTTTATGGCGATCTTCGACCTGTCTTCGAGCGACGACGAATCCTTTTTCGGTACGGACGAGGATGGCAATACTGCCGATGTGACCCTCAACGAAGATACCACCTGGCTGATCAAACCCTATTATTCGCGCGTCACCCGCCGCCGCGGCCTTGGGGCACCGTACGAGATCCTCATCGATCCCAACCCGCCGGCCGCGCAGCAGACGCCTGCTGATCAGCAGAAGGATCAGGGACCGATGCTTTTCCCGCCGCGCTCGAAGCAGGGGCAGTAGGATTTACGACAATCCTTCGATCACGCCGTGCAACTCGCCGAGATGACCGATCTTGCGGAAACGCGGCGCGTCGGTCGGTTCCTCGACATGCTCGAACGACCAGGTAAGCTCGTGCGGCACGAAGACGCCGTAGGCCCCGGCAGCAAGCGCCGGCACGATGTCCGATTTCAGCGAGTTGCCGATCATCATGGCTCGTTCGGGTCCATCCCCCACCTTGGAAAAAATGCGGCGATAGGTAGAGGCATTCTTGTCCGAAACGATCTCGACTGCGTCGAAGAGGTCGCCGAGCCCGGATTGGGCAAGCTTGCGCTCCTGATCGAAGAGGTCCCCCTTGGTGATCAGCACCAGCAGATATTTGCCCGACAGGGCTTCCAGCGTCTGGCGTACATGCGGCAGGGTTTCGACGGGATGGGCAAGCAGGTCGCGGCCGATATCGAGAATCTGCGCGATGACGTTGGCAGGCACATTGCCTTCGGTGATCTCGATGGCGGTTTCGATCATCGAGAGGGTAAAGCCCTTTATGCCGAAGCCGTAGTGTCGGAGGTTGCGCTTCTCCGCCTCCAGCAGCCGTGCGGAAATGACCTCGCTTGCGGCGTGATCGGCGAGAAGCTCGGTAAATTGCAGTTCCGTCAGCCGGTAGAACTGTTCGTTCTGCCAGAGAGTGTCGTCGGCATCGAAGCCGATCGTGGTTAAGGGGCGTTGCGTCATCGGTAAATCCGTTCTGCGCATGATATGAAGGCCGGAGTCTAATCCGCCCCCGGCCGGACGCAAGAGCAAGTGCAGGTAACCGCATCGTGATCGGTCCGAGGTCTCGCGTTGAAATCGGTTTCCGGTGCATTATGTCCTCGTTGTCTCGATCGCTGCGGAGCCAGAGCCCGGCCTCGACGACTGTCTTATGACCTCTCCAGGGCAGTGCCGACAGCGGCTGCCGTGCCGAGGCCAATCCATAGCTAAAAAATAAGCGTTCACCGGCCGGAAGTGTCTTCCGGCTGACCACAAGGGAATTTCTCCTATGCGTTACAACCAACTCGGCAATACCGGCCTGTTCGTCTCCGAACTTTGCCTGGGCACGATGACCTTCGGCGAAGCCAATCCCAGCAATAGCCTCTGGGGCTCGATCGCCGATGTCGATCAGGCGCTCGCCGACAAGATCGTCGGAAACTCGCTCGCCGCCGGCATCAACTTCATCGATACCGCCGACGTCTATTCCTTCGGCAATTCCGAAAAGCTGCTCGGCCAGGCCCTGAAGAACCTCGGCGTTCCCCGCAAGGATGTCGTCATCGCCACCAAGGTCTATGGCGTCATGGGCGACAAACCGAACGATCGCGGTGCCTCGCGCGGCCATATCATGGATTCGGTGCAGGCAAGCCTCGACCGTCTCCAGACCGATCACATCGACCTCTACCAGATCCACGCGACCGATACGGTGACCCCGATCGACGAGACGCTGCGGGCGCTGGACGATCTCATTTCGCGCGGCCTGGTGCGCTATGTCGGCGTTTCCAACTGGCAGGCCTGGCGCATCGCCAAGGCGCTCGGCATGTCCGAACGCCGCGGCTTTGCCCGCTTTGAAACTGTGCAGGCCTATTATTCCATCGCCGGCCGCGATCTGGAGCGTGAGATCGTGCCGTTGATGTCGGAAGAAAAGCTCGGGCTCATGGTCTGGTCGCCGCTGGCGGGCGGTCTGCTCTCAGGCAAATACGGCCCCGGCGCTCCCGGCAATGGCGAGGGACGGCGCGCTAGCTTCGATTTCCCGCCCGTCGATAAGGACCGTGCCTGGGCCTGCGTCGCCGCCATGCGCGAAGTGGCGGAAAAGCACGGCTCCAGCGTCGCCACCGTGGCGCTTGCCTGGATTCTCTCGAAGCCCTTCGTCACCAGCATCATCATCGGCGCCAAGCGTCTCGAGCAGCTCGAACAGAATCTTGCCGCCGTCAGGCTGAAGCTCGATGCTGGCGATATTGCAAAGCTCGATGAAGTCAGCGCGCTTCCGGCCGAATATCCCGGCTGGATGCTGGCCCGCCAGAGCGCCCAGCGCGTGCCGCAAGCCTTCGAGCCCAAGGACTGATATCACAGGCCGGGCCGCCAGCCGTCGTGGCGGCCCGGCTATACCTCAAAGCTCGATGACGATCTTGCCGAAGGGGCCGCGGTCGAGATGGTCGAAGGCTGCCGGAACCTCGCCGAGGGCATAGCGATGGTCGATGACCGGCTTCAGGCCGATGCTGTCGACAGCATGTACGAAATCTTCGAGCGAGCGGCGATGGCCGACGCCGATGCCCTGCACGGTAGGAGATTTCAGCAGGAGCGGTGCCACCGGACCGGAGATGTCGAAGCCCTCGAGGACACCGATGACTGAAATCCGCCCATGAGGCGCGACCGCTTTCAGCGATTGTCCGAAATTCGGCCCGCCGGCGATTTCGATGATATGGTCGATGCCCCAATCGTCGGTGAGGCGATAGACTTCTTCTACCCAATCGCTTTTGTTTCGGTCGATGCCGTGATGCGCGCCCAAAGCCTTGGCTCGCTCGAGCTTTTCCGACCCCGAGGAAGTCACGAAGACCTCGGCTCCCTGAGTGGCGGCGATCTGCAGCCCGAACAGCGCTACGCCGCCCGTTCCCTGCACCAGCACGCTGTCGCCCGGTTTGATCTTGCCGCGTTCCACCAGGGCGAACCAGGCCGTGAGACCGGCGCAAGGCAAGGTGCTTGCCTCGGCATGATCGAGGCTCTTGGGCGCCGAGACGAACCAGTCCTCCGGCATGGCGATATATTCCGAGAGTACGCCGGGATAGAAGCCGCCAAGCGTCTTATAGGGCGGTGTGCGGGCGTCGCCGAGCGGCTTGCCGTCGATCCAGCCGGGATGGAAGGTCGAAATGACCCGATCACCGGCGGCAAATCTGGTTACGCCGTCTCCCACCGCTTCGATGACGCCTGCCATGTCTGAAGCCGGCACGAAGGGAAATTGGATCGGCAGCCCCATGCCGGTCTCGCGCACGAGCTTGTCGCGATAGTTCAGCGAAACGGCCTTGACCCGCACAAGGACTTCGCCGCGTGCGGGCGAGGGAACTGCCGTCTCGCTAAGGTTCAAGGGCGCGCCGACGGCGATTGTCTCTAGTGTCCAGCGCTTCATGGTCTTCGTCATCACGATCTCCTGAGAGGAATTGGAAGCAATGGATGCAGCATATCGTTGCTTTCCGGTCGCCAGTGGCGATATTATTTCCGCTTACTGGTTCCTTAGAGGAAGCAATCATCATGAACGAGATGCTAAATGGCATTCCGGAATTCGTGGAGGCGGTCGAAGCCGGCGGCTTTTCGGCTGCGGCGGCGCGCATGAATCTCTCGCGTTCGGCGATCGGGAAGACGATCGCCAGATTGGAGCGGCGCCTGAACGTCCGCCTGTTCCACCGCACCACCCGCATGCAGAGCCTGACAGACGAAGGGCAGGCCTTTTACGAGCGCTGCCGCCGGGCGCTGGACGAAATACAATCGGGCGAAGCCATGCTGGAATCGGGCAAGCGCGAGGTCACGGGAC
>NZ_JAUQTZ010000185.1:0-10151 GCF_059803845.1 Rhizobium sp. UFLA01-1127
GGCGTTGTCGGTTTTCTGGTCGCGCGCGCCTTTCGGCGGGTTCAGTTGGAGAGCTCGAAAGTCGTGCTCCTCTGTCGTACTCAAGTGTTTTATTCTTGTTTTTTGGTAACGATACCACTCATTCAGCAGCGATGGAGCGTCTTTTACATGTACCCGCGATCGCGATAGTATTTCTCCGCCCCTGGATGCAGCGGCACGTAGGTGTCCTTCCACATCTGTGATAGATCAACCGGGCCTGTCAGGCCCTGCTCCGGAAGAAATATCGACTCGATCTGGCGTTTCTGCTGATCGATACCCCGTATGGTGGCGTATGCAATTTCGTCGGGGAGATCCTCGCGGCAGAATAATATATGTCCGGAGAAGTCCACGGTTGGCACATCGGCATCGACGCCACGCAGAGAGTTCTTCGGCATAATAGCCCGGCGGATCCCGTGCTTGCGCTCCATCCGGTCCAGTACGTCTTCGTCGATCGGCAGGAAGGTCAGATCGACGGTGTCAGCGATGTCCTTCCAAGGCCTGGTCATGAGCGCTTCATCAAACACTGCATTCAGGGCTCCGCTGCGCATGCCAGAGACGCGATCCAGCCGGCCTTCCGGCACTCTCTCCATGAGATTGGGCTGCCGGTCACCGAACACCACCGAGCCGCCCCAGGATTCTATCTCCTCGATAGACATGCCGTACGCTGCCAGCACGATGTCGAGCACCCAGCCGGTCGGATGACGAAGATGCGTTGGCGCGGTCGAAATCCTGAGCGGAATTTTTTGCTCCTTGATCTGCCTGATTGAGCTTATGCCCAGATCCTTGCGCACGGCGAACGCAAACTGATCAAAATGCGGGAACACGCCTATGGCCATCACGCGCAGAGGCCGCTCTCCGAAGCCATTCGTGCCACGACCCGTCCTGGCGGTTTCGACCAGCCAGGAAGGAGAGGTCAGAGCCATGTGATAGCGACCGCTGTCGACGAGTTCCGGCCCTACAATGCAGGCCTCGCCCGGATGCATGTTGTGCACCGATACCGTCGTGCCCTCAGGAAGGTCGCCAAAGTATCCGGTCAACCCCTGGCCGATCATACTCCCATATTTCGAAAAGTTTGCGCCGGCGGCCAGGATCTTGATCTCCGTGGCGGCCCCATTTTCGGTTGTCATGCTTCGCTCTCCTCCCAGGACGAACTTGCGTCCAAACCCGGCAGACTGCCTGCGCACGCCAAGTTTCATCTTCATCAATTACGCAGCATTATGCGCATATTGCTGACGTTTGCAAGAGGGTTCCACCACTGGGATCGAACGTCGCGGCGGCAATCGACGTAAAAACTCTCAAGCTGCAGAATGGAGACGGGAGTTGCGGCCTCTCCGTTCCGGATAGTGCTCTTTCGTTTTCAAGGGGACGAATTCCAGGAGCCTTTCGTGCTGGCGCCCTCCGCTCTTGCTCGCTTGCAAAAAGATGAAGGGGCGTTTTTAGCGCCATTCATCAATATTGGTTGAAGAAGCCAAAATCGTACGCGAAAAAGGCCACCACGCGCACCCTGATCGTTTTACGACGCATAGTTTGGCTGGGATCTCCGATCAATGAGGGGTACATTCGTCCGCATGCCTATCCGTCGGAGGGCTCCGGCAATCTCGAAGAAGCACGAAGGAGTTCAGTCTTGAACGACGCCAATCCTAAGCCGGGAACGGTCGCCTATGTCGGGAAGAACGGCGGCACCCCTGGCCAGATATTCGCACAGTTTGTCGGCTCGCTGGCGACGGATACCGTCCTGACCCCGCGGGAGCGGGAACTGGTTTACATAGGCATACACACGGCGCTCAACCTGGAAAACTCGCTGCGCGCCCATATCCCTCGCGCGCTGCAGGCCGGCGCCACGAAGGAGGAACTAGCTGCCGCCATGATGATCGCCGTCGCCAATGGTGGCGTGAACGGCGCCTTGATCGGGCTGCCGATCCTGTTCGAGGAACATTGATCCGCGACGGCGCCGAACGGAGAATTTCGGTTCGGTGCGAGGATGGAGGCGCGAGACCAGTAGCGAATGGTGAGAACTGGCGCGGTCCACTGGACGATCCATGACTTGATGGGGTTGTGCGGCGTGGCCGGAAGGTCCCATTTCGCAGGGAGCTTTAGATCCGTCCGATACGTTCGCTCGGTTCGATAGCGGATCGGGCCATCCTTCACCATCATGCCAGCTTGTGGACCGGGAGGAGAGCCGATCCTGATTTGGTCAGATTGACTGTCCTTGCTGGTATCGCCGGCTCATAAGTCCGGCGCGGCCGCGTTTGTGTGGTTATCCCTCTGGCGTGCCAAGGAAACCCACGCTTCCGCTGGCGACATCCCTCCCCCTTGAAAGCCAAAACCTCCAGTCACCAGACATCGAGATTGTTAAGCGAATTCCCGACCTGTTCGGCGGCTCTTCGGCTCCGGGCAATTGTCCTACCGACGCGCGTTAGAACGGTCACCGTCGTGACGCAGGATCATCAACGAGACTCTTCTCTCCCCCACTCACCGTTCCTGGATTCGGTCATCAATCCGCGATCGTCAACCGGTGACCAGAGTCAAAACTCAAACAAAGCTCTCGAGTTCCAATGGTGATACGAGCCAAATTTCTGCGCTCCTGACCGCCACTTTGGCAACTTCTGTCATGGATTCCGTGAACACATCGTTCCTGTGCCAAAACAGTGGAGTGAGAACAGGAGAATCGATTTTCACTCGCTACCACTATATTTGACATATGTTATATTTTCGGACATGTATCATTTTGGCCAGGCCCGCCTCCGACAGTTCCACAAAATATGAATGCTGGCGCTGGAGCGTCGGGCCGACGCGGAACGGACACATCCGTTCTCGACAAACCCAGCAAAGAATAAAGCGGAGACAGTAATCGATTCGGCGAGGAATCGGGTCCATCCGCTCAAAGGAGGAAAAAGATGGATGGCGACGGTTTCCCGCTCCGCGGTCTCAGGGTGCTTGAAATCGGACACTTTGTGGCGGCTCCGTTCGCCACGCGCCTTCTGGCCGATCTCGGCGCTGATGTTATCAAGATCGAGCCGCTCACCGGAGATCCTGTGCGTCAATGGGGCGAACAAGTCGACGGCAAGTCGATCTGGTGGTCTTTGCATGGCCGAAACAAGCGGAGCCTGGCCTGCAACCTCAAGGATCCGAGAGCGATCGAACTGATCCTAAGGCTGGTGCGTGAATGTGACGCCGTCGTCGAGAATTTCCGTCCCGGGCAGCTTGTCAGGCTGGGAATTGGTCCAGACGTTCTACGCCGGGAAAGGCCGGATCTGATAATCGCGCATATCTCCGGCTTTGGCCAGACAGGGCCTTATCGGGACCGTGCCGCGTTCGGCGTCATAGGTGAGGCGATCGGCGGCCTCAGGCATCTGACCAATCAAGCGCCGGGCAGTACCGACCTTCCGCCAGTGCGCGTGGGGGTCAGCATTGGCGATTCGCTTGCCGGCCTCTACGCCGCGTTCGGTCTGGTTTCGGCGCTGTGGCAGAGAGATCGCACCGCCGGCGACGCCAAACCGCGTACCATCGACGTCGCTCTCACGGAGAGCGTGCTGAGCCTTATGGAAGGAATGCTTCCTGAGTACGGGAGGCTTGGAAAGGTCCGCCAGCCGACGGGTGGAGGCATCCCGACGGCGGCACCGACCAATGCCTATCCCAGCGCCGACGGAGCGTACGTTCTGATCGCTGCGAACTCCGAACCGCTTTTCGCAAAGCTGATGGGTTTGATAGGGAGGCCGGACCTGATCGGTGTTGCGCGTTTCTCAGGCAATCAGCAACGTGTTCAAAATTCAGTCGAACTCGACGAATTGATTGGTCAATGGTCACGCCGACATGATTCAAAAACGCTCATCGGGTTGCTGACCGGCGAGGATATCCCAAACTCGCGCGTGTACACCGCCGCTGATATCGCTCATGACCCGCAATATCGGGAGCGCGGGATGATTTTGGACGTTTATGACGAGGCATTTGACGGCCCAATTCTGCATCCTGGCGTCGTACCGCGCTTTGGTGACGAACCAAATGCAATCCGGTGGCCGGGACCGGCTATTGGCGCCCACAACGAGGAGATCCTGCGCGGACTGCTCAGCATGGATGACCAGGAAATTTTCGTCCTGCGCGAAAAAGGAGTTATATCATGAGCCAGGACGTAACCTTGATCGAAGTCGGGCCGCGCGACGGTTTCCAGCCGATCACCATGTTCATTCCGACCAGCCACAAGATAGACTATATTCGCCGCCTCTACGAAACAGGCCTCAGGCGCGTGGAGGCTAGTGCGTTTGTGAGCCCCCGCGCTATGCCGCAAATGGCTGACGCGGCCGAAGTCCTGGCGGCGGCACAGGCAATGCCGGATCTTGGCGTGCAGGTCCTGGTTCCAAATCAGCGCTACTGTGAAGAGGCTGTCTCTGCCGGAGCGACTGCCATCGCATTTGTGCTTTCGGTGAGCCCGAAGCACAACATGAACAACGTGCGCAAAACCCCGCGGGAATCCGTGGAAGAATATGCCGGGATTGTGGGGCAACTTCCTCCGTCAATTTCACTTCGCCTGAACCTGGCGACGTCGTTCGACTGTCCGTTCGACGGACCGGTTGCGCCAGACGATGTCATCGGGTTGCTTGACCAACTCGTTCCCATCCGCCCACAGGTCGAGATCGCGCTTTGCGACACTACAGGTCGGACGACGCCCGACAAGGTCGAGGCCCTGTTCGCGCGCGCCATGGCACGTTTCCCGAACGGACCCGGCTGGGTATTCCATGGCCATGACACATATGGCCTCGGGGTCGCAAATGTCCTTGCGGCCTATTCGTCCGGCGTGCGGGCCTTTGACGCGTCGTTCGCCGGACTGGGCGGGTGCCCCTTCGCTCCCGGTGCGACCGGTAATGTCGCGACGGAAGACGTCGTGTGGACCTTCGATAACATGGGCATAGCCACCGGCATCGATCTTGGCCGCCTGCTTGATGTCGCGGAAGACGGCGCCAGGATTGCGGGAGCCACCCCGGGTGGCCGTGTACGCGCAGCACTGCGTGGCAATCGATGCATTGCAGAGGAGCCAACAAAATGACCAGACCCCGCACGCTCTATGAAAAATCTGGGACAATCACGTTGTAGCGGCGCTCGAGAAGGATCCCTGGACGGATTGCCGATTGACGTTGTCTTCATAGGCTCCTTCACAAACAGCCGCATCGAAGATCTGCGAGCGGCGGCAATCGCTCGTGGACGGATGGTTGCATCCGGCGTGAGAGCGCTTGTTGTTCCAGGATCGGGCGACGCCAGGGCCCGAGGTGAAGCCGACGGGCTCGACCGCATCTTCATCGCCGCGGGGTTCGAATGGCGTGACGCCGGCTGTTCGATGTGCGTTGGTCTTAATCCGGACAAGCTGATATCGGGACAGCGCAACGCATTGACTTCAAACCGGAATTTCGAGGGTCGGCACGGGGGTGGCGGGCGAACCCATCTCGTTTCCCCGGCGATGGCCGCCGCAGCGGCGGTCACGGGTTGCCTCACGGACGTGCGGAGACTGGCTATATGACCCGTTTGTTTCAATTACCGCAATCGCGGCTCCACTGGAGCTTGCCGACATCGGCACGGACATGCCGTTTCCCGCAGCCTTCATGAAAACCGTGTCGCGAGACGGTTTGCCCAAGGCCTTGTTCTGCAACGGCCGGGTTGCCGATCCAGAATTTCCTCTGAACAAGGCGCCACGGGATCGAGCCGGCATCATGGTCGCGCTCGACAATTTCGGGTGCGGATCAAGTCGTGAGCACGCCCCGTGGGCTCTGTTGGATTTCGGGATCAGATGCATCATCGCGCCCAGTTTTGCGGAGATTTTTCGAGGAAACTATTTCAAGAACGGCATCTTGCCCGTCGAACTTTGCCGGCAGGATGTGGAGACGCTTCTTTCTGATGTGAGGAACCCCGAAACGGCGGTTCTGACGGTCGATCTGGAAACTGAGACGATCACTCGGGCGGCAGGCGCTCAAATCCGTTTTTCGACCGAACCCCGAAAGCGTTACCGCCTGCTGAATGGTGTCGATGACATTGACCTGTCCTTCACCCACGCCCGGGATATCACATCACATAAAAATGCCGCGGCCAGGGCGTATCCCTGGCTAAGGTCCGCCCCGGCGGAACTCCCCTAAGAAATTGAAATATAATAGCGTCACGACCTTGCCACGTCGGGCACGGTTCGAGCGCAGTGCGGTTTTCACGACGACCGTTTGAGAGCGTCGAATGCGAAGGCGAGGCAATCGGAGCCTAGCCTTCGCATATGGCAGGGAACGAGGGCGCAAAGACGCGCTCGAAACGGATCGCAGCCGGTAGTCATCCAGCAAGCGCCTTGCCGCTTCATGTCGGAGATACCCGAGCCGATTTTGCATCATCAGAAGCAGAGGCGTCTTGGCGTCGATCTTGGCGTCCCGCAAGAGCGCCAGGTGCCTTGATGCGACCTTCTCATTGCGTCGGAGCTTGACCATGCCGGGCGGTCGAGCGGAATGCGCAACTCGCGGAGGCTGCGCACTTGTTCGTCGTCGACATTTATCAGGGATGCGCTTTCAGGTACGCCTCCTCCTCCTCCTCAGTCATCCATGGCTTGTCGGTGATGAAACTGATCGCTTTCGTGTAACCGTCACGCAATTTTATGATCTCCTGATACTCGTCGCTCATCCAGAAGCCCCGGGCGGCTTTTTCGTCGGGGAATTCCAGAATGACGGGGCGAGCCCCTCTCCAGCTTTCGTCTCCCTCCACAAGTTCCGCCCCTTCACCAAACATTCGGTAGGTCGCGCCATATTTCTTCGCCAGAGCTATCGAACGTCTGGGGTAGCCAGACTTTACCAAAGTATCAAAATTATCGATCTTGATGATCAACACCACATAAGCAGGCATAGTCAGTATCCTCCAGTTTTCCACATTGTTCTAACGGCGCATCAGGATGCGCACGCAATCGATTTGTCCTAAATCAATTCTGATCCGGGTTGCCGCTACAGGTCGGGAACCCTCCGTTCCTGCAGCAGCAGCAGTCAGGAAATCTTGTACATGCCACCGTCGACGACTATCGCCTGGCCCGTGATGAACGAGGCATCATCGCTCGTCAGAAATGCAACCGGTCCGGCAATATCGTCGGGATCGGCGAACCGCTTTATTGCCTGCTGCATCCACACCTCCCGCTTGACCTCATCTGGAAGGCCTGCCATGCCGGGTGTATTCGTTATGGCCGGCAGAACTGCGTTGACGGTGATGCCATCGCCGCCAAGGTCGTTTGCAAGTCCGCGGACAAAACCGATGACGCCCATCTTACTCGCCATGTAGTGGCTCAGGCCCTGTTGCGAAACGCCGATGGAATTCGACGAGATGTTTACAAATCGGCCCCAGTTGTTCTTGCGCATGAGCGGCACGAAATGTTTCGCGCTGTGAAAATGTGAATCGAGGTTCACGCGCAGCACTGCATCCCAATCCTGGGCATCCATTTCATCAATATGCTTCACCGGGAGAATCCCGGCGTTGTTAACAACAATGTCGGCTCGCCCAAAGTGACTGAACGTGACTTCGGCCAGTCTTGACCAGTCCGTTGCGAGTGAAACGTCAGCTACGGCACTGATGTGCTCCGTGCCGATCTTTTGCGCCGTTTCCAGGCACTCCGCTCGGTCCACGAGAACAAGTTTCGCACCGTGCTGGGCGAGTTTGATGGCGATCGCCCGACCTATACCTCTCGCCGCGCCGGTCACGACGGCAACTCTGTTTGAATGAGACATTGACATGATTGCTCCTTTCTATGAGCTCGGAAAAAATGAAGGCTGTATCGAGTCCCGCAGCGCCGGATGAGGCTGCAATCTGCCGGAACGATCAGTGATGAAGGCTGCTTCGTCGAAGACGAGGAAGGTGATAAGATCAGCATCATCGTCCGGGCCTTGATGCCGCTTGATGTTTAGCTTTCGTATTTTCACACCTGCAGATATCGCGTCGTTGTTTGTGGCAAATCAAGTTCCCCGCCCTCAACTTCGACGAGCGCTTTCACCTCTTCGAGAGCTCCGAAACCTGCTACGGCGACATCTACGCTGTCACCGACAAGGTTGCAGATAGCCGAGCGACCGAAACAGGCGACGCCACCGGTCACAACCGCAATTCTGCCTACCAAACGACGGTTCATTGTGTGTCCTTACTGACGGTTCACCTGCTGGCGCCTGTGTTGGGGGTGGGCGCGCCTCCGGTCTTGTTTGCCCGTTCGATTACGTGAGGAGCGGCAGAAGATCGTTGATCGACTTCTTGGCATCGCCATAGAACATGCGAGTATTGTCCTTGTAGAATAGCGGGTTTTCGATGCCGGAATAGCCCGTGCCCTGTCCGCGCTTGGAGACGATCACGAGCTTCGACTTCCACACTTCCAGCACGGGCATGCCGGCGATAGGCGAGTTCGGGTCGTCCTGTGCCGCCGGGTTGACGATGTCGTTGGAACCGATGACGATCACGACGTCGGTATTGGGGAAGTCGTCGTTGATCTCGTCCATTTCAAGCACGATGTCGTAAGGCACCTTCGCTTCAGCGAGCAGCACGTTCATATGGCCGGGCAGACGTCCCGCCACCGGGTGGATGGCGAAGCGGACCGTCTTGCCGGCGGCTCTGAGCTTGCGGGTCAGTTCGGAGACGGTTTGCTGCGCTTGCGCCACCGCCATACCATAGCCCGGGACAATGACGACGCCGTCTGCGTCGTTGATCGCCGATGCCACGCCTTCGGCGTCGATCGTCACCTGCTCGCCCTCGATTTCCATCGCTGGACCCGTCGCGCCGCCGAAGCCGCCGAGGATGACCGAGATGAAGGAACGGTTCATCGCCATGCACATGATGTAGGAGAGGATCGCACCTGAGGAACCGACGAGCGCCCCCGTCACGATCAGCAGATCGTTGCCGAGCGTGAAGCCAATGGCGGCGGCTGCCCAGCCGGAATAGCTGTTCAGCATCGAGACGACGACCGGCATGTCGGCGCCGCCGATGCCCATGATCAGGTGGTAGCCGATGAAGAAGGCGAGAGCAGTCATCAGAAGTAACGCCCAGTCGCCACCGCCGAGCAAATAGACGAGCAGAAGGATGAGTGAGTGGGCCGCGGCACCCGCGTTCAGCAGATGTCCGCCCGGCAGCTTCTTCGCATTGCCATCCACCTTGCCGGCAAGCTTGCCGAAGGCAACGACGGAGCCTGTGAAGGTGACCGCGCCGATGAAGACGCCGAGGAAGACCTCGACCTTCATGATCGCCAATTCCACCGGCGTCTTGTGGGCAAGAATGGCGGAAAAGCCCGTCAGCAACGAACGCGCCGTTTCATCGAGCGAGGCGACATGCGCTTCCTCGATATGGGCGTTGAAGCCGATAAAGACGGCGGCAAGGCCGACGAAGGAGTGAAGAGCCGCCACAAGCTGCGGCATCTCGGTCATCTGCACCCGGCTCACCACGAAGTAGCCGAGCAAGGAGCCGCCGGCCAACATGAGGAGCACGACGAGCCATTGCCCGACACCCTTGCTGATCTCAGGGCCGAAGACGGTGGCGATGATGGCAAGGCCCATGCCAACGATGCCATACCAGACGGCGCGCTTGGCGCGTTCCTGGCCGGAAAGACCGCCGAGCGAGAGGATGAACAGAACGGCTGCGGCAACAAAGGCCGCGGAAACGATACCAATGGTCATTTAAACAGATCCCCGCTTGGCTTACGACTTCTGGAACATGGCGAGCATGCGCCGTGTCACGAGGAAACCGCCGACGATGTTGATCGTCGCGATGAGGACGGAAAGCGAGGCCAGGATCACCACCAGCCAGTTGCCGGAGCCGATCTGCAGCAGCGCGCCGATGATGACGATGCCGGAAATCGCATTGGTGACGGCCATCAGCGGCGTGTGCAGCGAGTGACTGACATTCCAGATGACCTGGAAACCGACGAAGCAGGCAAGCACGAAAACGATGAAGTGGCTCATGAAGCTTGCTGGCGCATAAAGGCCGACGAGCAGCAGGATGGCCGTGCCGACAACCAAAAGCCCGACCTGGTTCTTGGTCTGCGCCTTGAACTCGGCATTTTCCTTGGCGTGCTTTTCCTCAGGCGTCAGCTCTTTTGCTTTTTCTTGTCGTTTCTGGGCTGCGATCGCCTGGATCTTCGGCGGTGGCGGCGGATAGGTGAT
>NZ_JAUQTZ010000186.1:0-9776 GCF_059803845.1 Rhizobium sp. UFLA01-1127
GCCATCAAACCAGATGAATGCGCCAACTACTTCGCAAACTCAGGCTACGTTTCCGTCAAAACATGATTTGCTCTAAATCGCGTCGCGATCTTTCAGATTCGCTTCTTGAGCTTTAGATTTTTTAATTTTGCGCATGTCGTTGTCGCAAAACCGCTACGCACTTTTGCGCGACATGATTTAGTTTCCGACCGTTGCCTGAAATATCTTCCGCACTGCCTTCGACAGCCGCTTGAGCTCGGCTTCCAGCGTGCGGATATCCGGGCAATCGCCGGCGCGGCAAACCAGCTCCATCAACCCGGAAGGCGCATTTTGCGGATCGAACGCGCCGTCGATGCAGAGCCGAATGAGTTGCGACAGCTCCGTATAAAGATGCAGCGCCTCCAGGCAGACATCGAGGTCGTTGCGATCCATAAGGCTGGCGCCGAGCAGTTTCAACGCCTCTGCCGTGCTGAGCCCGTTGGCGTCGATGCCAACGCCGCGCTCAGGCGCGATCAATCGCAAATACTGCGCTGTAAATTCGATATCGATCAGCCCGCCGGGGATCAGCTTCAGGTCCCAGATGCTTTCGGGCGGCTTTTCCTGCTCGATCAGGGCGCGCATCTCACGAACATCCGCAGCGATCTTGGCAATGTCTCTCCTTGCCGAAAGAACTTCGCCGATGACGCGCTCGGCATCGTTCACCAATGCCTCGTCGCCGCAGATCAGCCGCGCCCGCGAGAGCGCCATGTGCTCCCAGGTCCAGGCCTCGGTGCGCTGATATTTCTCGAAGGAGTTGATGCGTGTGGCGACCGGCCCCTTGTTGCCGGAAGGGCGCAGCCGCATGTCGACCTCATAGAGAATGCCTTCCGCCGTCGGCGCCGAAAGGGCGGCGATCAGACGCTGGGTGATGCGGGTGAAATAGCGCATGGCATCCAGCGGCTTCGGGCCATCGGATTCGCCCGCCGTATCGTCGTAGTCATAGAGCAGGATAATATCGATATCCGATCCCGCCGTGAGTTCGAAGCTGCCGAGCTTGCCCATGCCGACCACAGCGACGCGGCCGCCGGGATATTCGCCATGAGCCGAGCGGATTTCCTTCATCACCGCATCCAGCGCCGCCTCGACGATGAGATCGGCGAGATAGGTAAAGGCGCGAGCCGCCATCTGGCCGCCGATCGCGCCCGTCAGCAGGCGTATGCCGATGAGGAAGCGCTGTTCGGATGCGAAGATGCGCAGCCGGTCCAGCACGTCTTCATAGTGCCTTGCCGCGGTTAGGAAACTTCTGATGCGCTCTGCCAGATAGTCCCGCGTCGGCAGTTCGGCCATGAGGCCAGGGTCCAGCATGCCGTCGAAGACATGCGGCTTGGCAGCGATGATCTCGGCGAGGCGCGGCGCCGAGGACATGATGTTGACAATGAGGGAAAGCAGCGCCGGGTTCGTGCCGAGCAGCGAGAAGAGCTGGATGCCGGCAGGCAGGCCGGAGATGAAGCTGTCGAAACGCAGGAGCGCCTCATCCGCCCGCTTGCTTTCGCCGAAGACCCGCAGGAGTTCGGGCGTCAGCTCCGTCAGCCGCTCGCGCGCTTCCACCGATTGCGTGGCGCGATACCGTCCGTAGTGCCAGGTGCGGATGACATTGGCAATGTCGGACGGCCGTTCGAAGCCGAGACGGCGCAGCGTCTTCAGCGTATCGGGATCGTCACCCTGGCCGGTAAAGACCAGATTGCCCGTTTCGGACGATAGTTTCGTTTCCTGCTCGAACAGGCGCGCATAACGCCGCTCGACCGTTTTCAGCGTCGTCACCAGCGCCTCGGAGAAAGCCGATATGTCGGAGAAACCCATCATGAAGGCGATGCGCTTGAGCTCCGCATCCGTTTCCGGCAGCAGGTGCGTCTGCTCGTCGCGCACCATCTGGATGCGGTGCTCGACGTCGCGCAAAAACCAGTAGGCCGATGTGAGCTCGTCGCGGGTTTCCGCGTCGATCCACTTCGCCTCGGTCAACTCGGCGAGGGTTCGTTCCGTCGACCGGCAGCGCAATTCCGGCATCCGCCCTCCGGCAATCAGCTGCTGCGTCTGCACGAAGAATTCGATTTCGCGAATGCCGCCGCGGCCGAGCTTGACGTTGTGGCCCTTGACCGCGATCGCTCCGTGGCCCTTGTGCACATGGATCTGTCGCTTGATGGAGTGGATATCGGCGATTGCGGCATAGTCCAGATATTTCCGGAAGACGAAGGGTACGAGATCGCGGATGAAGGCCTGGCCCGCGTCGATATCGCCGGCAACGGGGCGTGCCTTGATGAAGGCCGCACGCTCCCAGTTCTGCCCCCTGCCCTCGTAATAGATCATCGCCGCATCGACTGGGATCGCCAGCGGCGTCGAGCCGGGATCGGGACGCAGGCGCAGATCGGTGCGGAAGACATAACCGTCCGCCGTACGCTCCTGCAGGATGCGCACCAGCCGCCGCATCAGCCTCGGGAAGATGTCGATGGCGTCATCCGGATCGGGAACGATACCCGCCGTCTCGTCGAAGAAGACGACCAGATCGATATCGGAAGAATAGTTCAGCTCCTCGGCGCCGAGCTTGCCCATGCCGAGCACGATCAATCCGGACTGCCGGCTCGGAGCGGCGCGATCGGGAAGCGAGATCTTGCCGGCTTCATGCGACGACAGCAGCAGATGGTCGATCGCTGCGGAAATGGAAGCCTCCGCGAGCCTGCTCAGCCAGCGGGTCGTCACCTTGCCATCATAGATGCGGGCGAGGTCGGCGAGTGCGATGAGAAAGGCCGCACGGCGCTTGGCGATACGAAGGCGGCTCATCACATCGGAGTCCGAAGGCGACGAGGCTTTCTCCCCGGCCGGCAGCCAAGCGCTTCGAGCGTCTTCAACGAGAGCTTCGATCTGGGGCGACAGCGGCTTTTCGATGGCTGCAACGAGGAGCGATGGCTCGAGATTGGCCGTTTCCCGCAAATGAGGTGACAGGGTCAGGGCGGCAACGACGAAATCCCGCAGGGCGCTTTCGCCGCCAAGCAGAGCAGCGACGGCGGGCTCTGCGCCGGCGATCTGCTTGAGGTCGGCGAGTGCAGACTTCGTTTCCGATTGGTTCAATGGCCGCAATCGTCCAGACGGAACATCCCGCAGCAAATCGCTTTGCGTCGTCGTCATGCAGCTCTCCCAACAGCAAGCGGTAGAGCATGATGCCGAAAAGTGCGAGCGGTTTCGGCATCATGCTCTACTTCTTTGACGCTAGAGCGGATTCAGATTTTGGGCCGTTTCGGCCTAAAATCATCCGGCTCTAGTGCAGGATTAACCTATTGTTTCTGCATGGGGAAGATCATGGTGACCGTTAATCCCTTGGCATCGGGACTATCGGGATCGGTATCGGAAAGCTCCAGCCGGCCGCCATGCAGCTCCATGACAGCCTCCACCAGCGCAAGGCCGAGGCCGGTTCCAGGCTTGGAGCGGCTTTCGTCCAGGCGGAAGAAGCGCTTGACCACATCGGCGCGCTGATGGGCAGGAATGCCCGGTCCGTGGTCGGCGACGGCAAGCGTGACAGCATCATGCCTGCGCGCCAGCTTGAAGGTTATCGCCGGCTCGCCGCTGCAGCCCGAAGCATATTTCAGGGCGTTGTCGATAAGGTTGAAGAGCGCCTGCCCGATCAGCTCGCGATTGCCCTGTACCTCGACATCGGGCTCGATGTCGGCCGTCAGCGCCAGACCCGCTTCCTCGGCAACCGGCTCGTAAAGTTCGGCCGTATCGGCGACGATGGAGGAGAGATCGACGGCGGTCATTTCAGCGGCCACAGAACCTGCCTCGACGCGCGAAATCATTAGGAGCGCATTGAAGGTGCGGATCAGCTGATCGGATTCGCCGATGATGCCTTCGAGCGCGGTGCGACGGCCTTCGCTGTCGGCATTGTCGAGCGCATCGGCGGCCTTGTTGCGCAGGCGCGTGAGCGGGGTCTTGAGGTCGTGGGCGATGTTGTCGGAGACTTGCCGCAGCCCCTCGTTCAGTTTCTCGATGCGCTCAAGCATCGCGTTCAGCGATGCAGACATACGATCGAATTCGTCGCCGGAGCCGCCGACGGGCAGGCGCTGGGAAAGGTCTCCGGCCATGATCTTGCGGCTGGCGGCCGTCATCCGGTCGATGCGCTTCAGGGCGTTACGGCCGATGCCGAACCAGATGACCAGTGCACCGAGTCCCATGATCGCCAGTGCCAGCATCAGCGCCTGGCGCACCAGCAGCCGAAAGCGCTCCGGCTCGCCCAGATCGCGGCCTACCAGGATGCGCAGGCCGTTGTCGAGGATGAAGATGTTGGCGATCGCCAGATGGCGTCGCTCCGGATCGTTGGACGCGTCCGTATAACGCTCGTAGATGAAAGGCAGCTCGGTCCAGCCGGCTTGGCCGAGCACGCCCGGCTGCACTGAGGCGACGTTGCCGGCCAGGATATCGCCGGACGGACCGGCAATGACATAGAGGTTGGCGCCGGGCTGGCGCGCGCGGCGCTCCATTGTGCGCAGAAGCAGGTTCAGCCCGCCAATGTCATAGGCGCGCTTGACCTGATTGACCTCCTGCTGAACGGCATCGCGGATCTGCTCCGTCAACAGCCGCTCGGACATGGCCGTGACGTAGAAGACCAGCGTCGCGGCACAAAGCGCAAAAAGAAGGATGTAAAGGGCGGAAAGGCGGACTGCGGTGGACTTGAAGAGGACGCGGAAGCGACTCATCCCTCGTCCTTGATCATGTATCCGGCGCCGCGGATCGTCTTCAGCAGCGGCTGGCTGAAATCCTTCTCGATCTTGGAGCGCAGGCGCGAAACGTGAACGTCGATGACGTTTGTCTGCGGATCGAAGTGATAATCCCAGACGTTCTCGAGCAGCATGGTGCGGGTCACGACCTGGCCGGCATTCTTCATCAGATATTCCAGCAGGCGGAACTCGCGCGGCTGCAGCAGGATTTCCCTGCCGCCGCGGCGCACCTCATGCGAGAGACGGTCCAGCTCCAGGTCGCCGACGCGATAGAGCACATCCTGCTCCGGCGCACCCTTGCGGCGGCCGAGCACTTCGACGCGCGCCAGAAGCTCGCTGAAAGCATAGGGTTTCGGCAGGTAATCGTCGCCGCCGGCACGCAGGCCGGTCACGCGATCATCGACCTGGCCGAGAGCGGAGAGGATCAGAACCGGCGTATGCACGCCCTTGCGGCGCAGCTCGCTGATGACGGAGAGTCCGTCACGGCGAGGCAGCATGCGATCGATGATGGCAACATCGTAGCTGTTCTCGGTGGCCATGAAGAGACCGCTCTCGCCGTCGCTTGCGTGATCGGCAATAATGCCGGCCTCGCGAAACGCCTTGGTGAGATAAGCCGCCGCCTCGAGATCGTCTTCGATGATCAGAATCTTCATGTGGGCGACATTACCCGCCGAGGGCGCCTCGGCACAACCAGAATCGGAGGAGTTCACGGCGTGTTGGCCAGCGGTTGTCATCTTTTACCTGCCTTGGAGCCAGTCATCGTTGACGTCTTAAAAAGGAAAGCCGCGCAAGCCGTGGCCTGCGCGGCTTTCCGATATTCTATGGGCTGAGGGGATCAGCCTGCATTGATCGGCAGAGCGACGAAGCGGCTGCCGTCACCGGACTGAATCTGGAACAGCGCCCGCGTGCGGCCATCCTTCTTCGCCTGTTCGATGATCTTGGCGATGTCGCCGGCGTTGGAGACCTGCTGGTTGTTGACCGAGGTGATCTTCTCGCCTTCCTTTACGCCCTTGTCGGCAGCATCGGAGTCAGGATCGACCGCGGTGATCGAAACGCCCTTGCCATCGTCGGAGGGGCCGACGGTGAGGCCGAGGTCAGCCAAAGCCTTTTCGGAGGATGGCTGCTGCGGCTGACTCGGCTGCGAGTCATCGTTTGAGGCCTGGTTCTGATCGGCCGGGAGGGTTCCGAGCTCGACGGTAACCGACTGCGACTTGCCGCCGCGCCAAAGAGTAACCTCAACCTTGCTGCCCGGCTGCATGGCGCCGATGCGACGAGCCAGATCGCGCGGATCCTTGACCGGATCGCCATTGACGGCGGTGACGACGTCGCCGTTCTTGATGCCTGCCTTCTGGCCGGGCGAGCCATCCTGCGGAGAGACGACCAGCGCGCCGCTCGCTTCGGAAAGGCCGAGCGATTCGGCGATATCCTTGGTGACGGGCTGGATCTGTACGCCGAGCCAGCCGCGCGAGACGGTGCCGGTCTTGATCAGGTCGTTGACGACATCCTTGGCAGTCGTTGCCGGAATTGCGAAGGCGATGCCGACGCTGCCGCCCGACTGCGAGAAGATGGCGGTGTTGATGCCGACCACCTGGCCGTTGAGGTTGAAAGTCGGACCGCCGGAATTGCCCTTGTTCACCGGAGCATCGATCTGGATGTAATCGTCATAGGGGCCGGAATGGATGTCACGGCCACGGGCCGAAACGATACCTGCGGTCACGGTGCCACCGAGACCGAACGGGTTGCCGACAGCCACTACCCAATCGCCCACGCGAACCTTGGTGTCATCGGCCCAGGTGACATAGGTGAATTTCTTGCCCTTGGGATCGACCTTCAGGACGGCGAGGTCTGTGCGCGAGTCTTTGCCGACCAGCTTGGCGTCGAGCTCGGTGCCGTCGTTGAGGACAACGACAAAGGCTGCGCCATCGGAAACGACGTGATTGTTGGTGACGATGTAGCCGTCTTCGGAGACGAAAAAGCCGGACCCTTGAGCGACCGGACGCAGGTGACCCTTGTTGTCCTCGGAATTCTTCTGCTGGTTCTGGCCCTTCTGCTGGCCGCGTCCCTGCTGCTGTTCGAACTGGCGGAAGAACTTCTTCAAGGGATGATCGTCGGGAAGGTCGTCGAAGCCGCGGCCGAGACCGAAGGAATCATCTTCCTCGGCAACCGGATTGATGCGGGATTCGACGCGAACCGAAACGACGGCCGGCGATACGGCGTCTACCACGTTTGCGAAGCTCGGGACCTGGGGAGCCTGGACGTTGACGGCATCAGCATAGGAACGGCTGACTTCGGCGGGGACACCCGTGGCCAGAGCAGCAACAGCGAGGCCGGCGACGACAGAAGCCTTCATAGCGGTGCTACGGGACAAAGTGTCCTTGATATTCCTGAACATATGCGAGTTACCTTCTCTTCTCTCGTCAGATTTCCACCGGCGGGAACCGGCTATGGTGCATCATGATAACGATATAGGGCACGGCACCTTACAGCGAACTGTCCGCCCCATGAAAAATTCGTAATGTAAGGAAATGGTAGCAATGAGGTGAAGGAAAATGACACCCGCGTCACTTTCCCAAGATCTCGTTCAACTCAGCTTCCTCTTCTGCATTCAGAGGCTGACCAGTGGGCTTTCCAGCGCGGCGGCGCGCGTAAACGGCGAGGGCCAATCCACCTGCCACGAATAGCACAATCGGCGCTCCCCAGAGGATGACAGTCTTTTGGCTGAAGCGGGGTTTGAGCAGGACGAACTCGCCGTAGCGGGAGACGATATAGTCGAGCACCTGCCGATCGGTGTCGCCGTCCGTCAGGCGCTTGCGCACAAGCAGGCGCAGGTCGCGGGCAAGGTCGGCATTGGAATCGTCGATGGACTGGTTTTGGCAGACCATGCAGCGCAGTTCGGCCGAGATTATGCGTGCCCGTGCCTCGAGGGCCGGATCGGGCAGGACTTCGTCTGGATTGACCGCAAATGCGGGGGTCGCGGCAAGGAACAATACCAGCAGCATAAGGAAGCGGACGAACACTCCTGCCTCCTTCCCAGCCCTGCTATTCCTGTGGTGGGATACCCTCTCATCCGCCCCTGCGGGGCACCCTCTCCCCTCGAGGAGAAGGGGAAATTGCCGCTGCGGTGCCGGCATCGAACAAAAGCCAATCAACGAAGGCTGCAGCAGCTTCCCCTTCTCCCCCTGGGGAGAAGGCGCCCGAAGGGCGGATGAGGGGGCGACGGTCAAACGCATCATTCCGCCGGCTCCATCGTCGGACGAGCCGGCTTCTCCCTGCGGCGCGGCGCACCGACGCGCAGGCGGCGGTCGCTCAGCGACACGAAGCCGCCGATCGCCATGACGATCGCTCCCATCCAGATGCAGAGAATTAACGGCTTCCACCAGATGCGCACGACCATGGCGCCATCCCTGCCGGCATCGCCGACCGAGACATAGAGCTGGCTGAGCCCGAGCGTGAGAATGCCGGCTTCGGTGGTCGCGGCACGGCTTGCGGTGAAGACGCGCTTGGAAGACGACACTTCGGCAACGGCGACGCCGCCGCGGCTGACCGCGAAGCGGGCACGGTCCTCCGTAAAATTGGGACCGGCGCCGGGCTGCATGCCGTCGAAGCGCAGGCTGTAACCGCCGAGCTCCGCCGTCTCGCCCGGCTTCATGCTGGTGATGTTCTCGCCTTGGAATGTCGTCACCGCGATAATGCCGAGCACGGTGACGCCGAGACCGGCATGCGCAAGCGCCGTACCGAACGCGGAGCGCGGCAGGCCGCTCAGGCGACGCCAGGCTATGTTCGCAGCCACCTTGCCGATACCGGCGCGATACCAGAGATCGGCCAAAGCGCCGAAGATCAGGAAGAAGCCGGCTGCAAGGCCGAGAACGGCAAGCACGGGGCCGCCATGCCGGACATAGAACAGAACCAGGCCGGCCAGGAAGGCGAGGCCCGCCACGACATAGAGCCGCTGCAGCGCGCCGAGCAGGTCGCCGCGCTTCCAGGCCAGCAGCGGCCCGAACGGCACGGCAATAAGGATCGGCGTCATCAGCAGCCCGAAGGTCATGTTGAAGAAGGGCGGACCGACGGAGATCCTGTCGCCGGTCAGCGTTTCGAGCGCCAGCGGATAGAGAGTACCGGTTAAAACCGTGCCGCAGGCGACCGTCAGGATCAGATTGTTCAGCACCAGCGATCCCTCGCGCGAGATCGGCGCGAACAATCCGCCGGCGGTAAGCTTCGGCGCGCGCAGGGCGAAGAGCGACAGCGCGCCGCCGATGAAGACCAGGAGAATACACAGAATGAAGATGCCGCGCGTCGGGTCGCTGGCGAAGGAATGCACCGAGGTCAGCACGCCGGAGCGGACAAGGAAGGTGCCGAGCAGCGACAGCGAAAAGGTGAGGATCGAAAGCAGCACCGTCCAGATCTTCAAGGCGTCACGCTTTTCCATGACGAGGGCCGAGTGCAGCAGCGCCGTGCCGGCAAGCCAGGGCATGAAGGAGGCGTTTTCCACGGGGTCCCAGAACCACCAGCCGCCCCAGCCGAGTTCGTAATAGGCCCAATAGGAGCCCATGGCGATGCCGAGCGTCAGGAAGCTCCAGGCCGCCAGCGTCCACGGCCGGACCCAACGCGCCCAGGCGGCATCGATGCGGCCTTCCAGAAGCGCGGCCACGGCAAAGGAGAAGCAGACCGAAAAGCCGACATAGCCGAGATAGAGCAGCGGCGGATGGATCGCCAGGCCGATATCCTGCAGCACCGGATTGAGATCCCTGCCCTCGGCCGGCGCCGGATCGAGCCGGATGAAGGGATTGGAGGTCAGCAGGATGAAGACCAGAAAGGCCGAGGAGATCCACGACTGCACGGCCAGCACATTGGCGCGCAGCACATCGGGCAGATTGCGCCCGAACAGCGCGACGAACGCGCTGAACAGCGCCAGGATCAGCAGCCAGAGCATCATCGATCCCTCATGGTTGCCCCAGACGCCGGAGACCTTGAAGATCAGCGGCATCAGCGAATGGGAATTGGCCCAGACGTTGAAGACGGAGAAATCGGAGGCGACATAGGCATAGGTCAGCACGC
>NZ_JAUQTZ010000187.1:0-9606 GCF_059803845.1 Rhizobium sp. UFLA01-1127
GGCCTTTCTCCATCATCGAGGATTTGAAATCCTAAGGACGCATAGAATGGCGCGTTGAAAGCCACGTGCCGGTCCGTCGTCAAAGTGACGCCAGCGGCCCCTTGCGTTCTCGCCGCCGCAATCGCAGCTTCCATCAGCCGCCGTCCGACACCCTGTTTCTGCCGGCGCCTGACGACATCGACTTCGGCGATGTGAACCGAGCCATCTTTCATAACGCTGGCCAGAAAGCCGAATGGCTGATCTTCATCGTCGACGGCAACGAACAGCAAGCCTTCCGCAAGGGATTGCTCCAACACGTCGATAGGCACCGACGTTGGCTCACAGGCGACCGCGCCGGTCTCATGCAGAGCCCAAAGGCATCGATCTCGATGGCTGCGAGCAGATTCAGTTCGTCTGCCCTGGCCGAACGGATCGTCCAGGCGCCTTGTTCGATCTCCGTCATTGCATCTCACATATTCGGATAGACCGGCCCCTCGCCACCCTGCGGCGGAACCCAGTTGATGTTCTGGTTCGGGTCCTTGATATCGCAGGTCTTGCAGTGGACGCAGTTCTGGGCGTTGATGACGAAGGTTTCCTTGCCATCCTTCTCCACCCATTCATAGACGCCGGCCGGACAGTAGCGCGTCGACGGACCGGCATAGACGTCATGTTCCGACGATACCTGCAGCGCCATGTCCTTGACCTGCAGATGCACCGGCTGGTCTTCCTCGTGGTTGGTGTTCGACAGGAACACCGAGGAAAGGCGGTCGAAGGTCAAGACGCCATCCGGCTTCGGATAGTCGATCTTCCGGTGCTTGGAGGCCGGTTCCAGCGATTGAGCATCCGTCTTGCCATGCTTCAGCGTGCCGAAGAAGGAGAAGCCGAACAGCTGGTTCGTCCACATGTCGAGACCGCCGAGCGTCACGCCGACCGCTGTGCCGAACTTCGACCAGAGCGGCTTGACGTTCCGAACGCGCTTCAGATCCTTGCCGATGTCAGAGATGCGCCATTCGTTCTCGATCTCGATCACTTCGTCGTTGCCGCGGCCTGCTGCAATCGCCTCGGCGATCCTGTCCGCCGCCAGCATGCCCGAAAGCACCGCATTGTGGCTACCCTTGATGCGGGGAACATTGACGAAGCCGGCCGAGCAGCCGATCAGCGCGCCGCCCGGGAAGGTCAGCTTCGGCACCGACTGGTATCCGCCCTCGGTGATGGCGCGCGCGCCATAGGAAATGCGCTTGCCGCCCTCGAAGGTGCCGCGGATGGCCGGATGCGTCTTGAAGCGCTGGAATTCCTCGAAGGGATAGAGATAGGGGTTCTTGTAGTTCAGGTGCACGACGAAGCCGACGGCGACCAGATTGTCTTCCAGATGATAGAGGAAGGAGCCGCCGCCCGTCTTCATGCCCAGGGGCCAGCCGAATGAGTGCTGCACAAGACCCTTTTTGTGGTTCTCCGGCTTGACCTCCCAGAGTTCCTTGATGCCGATGCCGAACTTCGGCACATCGCTGTTCCGCGCCAGATCGAACCTGGCAATGAGCTGCTTGGCGAGCGAGCCGCGCACGCCCTCGCCGATCAGCACATACTTGCCTAAGAGCGCCATGCCGCGCGTATAGTTCGGGCCGGGCTCGCCATTCTTCTCGATGCCCATATCGCCGGTGGCGACGCCGATGACGGCGCCCTCGTCATTGTAGAGCACTTCAGTCGCGGCAAAGCCGGGATAGATTTCGACACCCAGCGCTTCGGCCTTTTCGGCCAGCCAGCGACAGACGTTGCCGAGCGATACGATGTAATTGCCGTGATTGCTCATCAGCGGCGGCATCATGAAATTCGGCAGCCGGACGGAGCCGGCCGGGCCTAAGAACAGGAAGTGATCGTCCGTAACCTCCGTCTTGAAGGGATGCCCCTCCTCTTCGCGCCAGCCGGGCAGCAGGCGATCGATGCCGATCGGATCGACGACGGCGCCAGACAGGATATGCGCGCCGACTTCGGCCCCCTTCTCGAGCACCACAACGGCCAGATCCGGATTGATCTGCTTCAGCCGGATCGCAGCCGACAGGCCCGCTGGACCCGCCCCGACAATCACAACGTCGAATTCCATGCTCTCGCGTTCCGGCAGCTCGCTCGCGTCAGTCATTCACTCTCTCCGCTTGGCCGCATCCGAATATCTGACACAGCCTTGTCCCTTTGGACGTCTTCCCCATTCGGTTATCTCTTGTCAAAACGGGAAGGAATTGTCGAGCCGGGAAGCGACAGGCAATCCCCCAATTCGTCCAGCGCGCAGAACAAGTTAAATAACTCTTACGTTAACATCAATATTCTGATGCGACCTTTACGACAGGCGCCTTTCATAGTTGGGGCATGGCGCTTTATAAATGTCGATCGGGAATTCCGAACAGCATGAAGGATAATCAAGATGGATCTTCGTATCGGCGGAAAGCGAGCGCTGGTGCTTGCCTCATCCAAGGGCCTGGGGCACGGCATCGCCGTGGCGCTCGCCCGCGAGGGCGTGAACGTGTTGCTTTGCGGCCGCAGCGGCGAACGGCTTGAAAGCAATTGCAAAACCATCAATGCCGAGGGCAAAGGCCGGGCGGACTGGATCTGGGCCGACCTGAACGACGAAAACTTCATAAACGTCGTCACCAAGGCCGTCGCGGAAAAACTCGGAGGTATCGATATTCTCGTCAACAACAGCGGCGGTCCGACGCCCGGGACGACGGAGGATATGACAGCGGACCGGCTGGAGACCTATTTCATCTCCATGGTCTCGCGGATCATTACGCTGACCAACGCGCTGCTGCCGAGCATGAAGGCGCAGAACTGGGGTCGCATTCTCACCATCGCTTCCTCAGGGGTCATCGAACCCATCCCCAATCTCGCGCTTTCCAACACGCTGCGCCCCGCCCTTGCCGGCTGGAGCAAGACGCTTGCCGGCGAAGTGGCCGCATATGGGATCACGGTGAACATGCTCCTGCCGGGCAGCATAGCGACCGACCGTTTGGCCGAGCTTGACACCGCTGCCGCCAAGCGCGGAGGCAAAAGCCTGAAAGATGTCAGCGCCGAGCGTCAGCAGCGCATCCCTGCCGGCCGTTACGGCCGCGTCGAGGAATTCGCCGAGACTGCCGCCTTTCTCTGCAGCGAACCGGCCAGCTATGTGACGGGAACAATGGTCCGTTGTGACGGCGGCGCTGCCCGCTCACTTTAAAGTCGTCACGCGGATAAAGGACGGGGCTTTGTAAACAGGCCCGTCAACACGATTGCGTGAGCGTCGAGAGGGGCCGCTATGAGCATTGCAGCCCCTCTTTCCACTATAAATGCCGCTTGGAGCTGTCTTGCCGTCCAATTATTACATAACGGCAATCAAAAAATAGTCATTTGACTTGCTTGTTGCACCGCACAAATCATAGCAATCCGAAAGCTTTCCAACCTTTAATTTTTCGCGTTGCGGAACTGTGATAGATTGCACTGGATCAGCGTTCACGTATTCACGTTATAGGGACAGAATTACCGAACGTTAGCGGTAACGGCGATGTGATGGATTGCGGCGAAGCCCGTTTATGTTGTGCGGCGCAATAAATACACTTCAACGTCATCGCGCTTCCCGCAACTCGCCTCGACCGGTTCTTTTAATATGAAAAAATTTTGGCTTCCCCTCGGCCTTCTTGTCGTCGCAGCCCTCACAGCCTGGGGCTATCGCGACCGCATTCCCTTTCTTTCCGCATTTGTCGATCAAGCCTCCGCAGAAACCAAAGACAACAGCAAGGCAGCACAGGCAGGTGGCCAAAAGCGCCAGGCTCTGTCCTCAGTCGTCAAGACAGTCGCAGTGGTGAAGAGGCCGCTGCCCAACGATATCACGGCCACCGGCTCGGCCGTCGCACAAAACACCACGACGATCGCTGCGCAGGAATCCGGCATCATCACATCGATCGAGGCTCAGGACGGCGTTATGGTGAAGGCCGGAGATCTGATTGCAAAGCTGGACGCACGTACCGCTCAGGCCTCCGTCGACAAGGATCAGGCGACCATAGCCAAGGATCAGGCGACACTCGTGGCGGCAGAATCAGCCCTGTCCCGCGCCAAGAGCCTGCTCAACAATGCCGGAACGCAGCAGACGGTCGATCAGGCCGTGGCAGCGCGCGATACCGCGGCCGCCGACGTCAATGCCGACAAGGCGCAGCTTGCATCCGACCAGGTCCTGCTGGAAAACACACAAATCAGGGCGCCTTATGACGGACGTCTCGGGAATGTCGTCCCCAGCCCCGGTGCCTATGTCACGCCCGGCACGGCGATCGTGACCATCACGCAATACAATCCGATCTATGTGCAGTTCCATATGCAGGAAAATCAGCTTCGTGAGCTGGAGGAAGCGATGAAGGCCGGCGCGGTGCCGGTCAGTACCGTTCCGAACTCGAGCAAGGGTAAATCCCGCCAGGGTACGGTCAGCTTCTTCGACAATGCGGTCGATACCGCTTCCGGCACCATCCTCGTCAAAGCGAAGTTCGACAATGCCAATGGCGCCATCTGGCCCGGCCGATCCGTCAACGTCGTCGTTCATCTCACAGACAATCAGCCTGTGACCGTCGCTCCGACAGTTGCGATCAGCCCCGGTCCGGAAGGCTTCTATGCCTATCTCGTCAAGGACGGCAAGGTTCATTTGACGCCGGTGACGGTAGAGCGGCAAAACGGCGGCTTCACCGCGATTACCAAGGGCCTTTCGGAAGGAGATCATGTCGTCGTCGAAGGGCAGGTGCAGTTGGTCGACGGCCAGAAGGTCGTCGAACAGTTCAACGACGAAAAGCCTGAGAACCTTGCCGCAGCCGGCGATCAATCAAGCGAGAAGAGCGAAACGATTTCGGTTGGAGCACAGCAATGATCCCGCAATTCTGTATCCGACGACCGGTAGCGACGACGCTTCTGGCGCTGGGTGTGGTCATGGCCGGCCTGGCCGGCTATCAGCTGCTGCCCGTTGCCGCCCTGCCCCAGGTGGATTTTCCGACCATCAACGTTTCGGCGCAGCTGACAGGCGCCTCGCCGCAGACGATGGCGACCTCGGTTTCCACGCCGCTGATCAAGCAGTTCGAAACCATCCCCGGAATCAGTGAAATTTCGGCAACGAACTCGCTCGGCAATACGAGCATCGTGCTGCAGTTCGATCTCAACCGCAGCATCGATGCAGCAGCAGCCGACGTGCAAGCCGCGATCTCGAACGCGACGCGCCAATTGCCCAACAACCTGACGACGCCGCCGGGCTACAGGAAAACAAACCCGGCCGATGCTCCTATCATGCTGCTTGCCGTACAGAGCGATACGATGCCGCGCAGCAAACTCGACGAAATTGCCGAAGACATTATTTCACCGTCGCTGTCGACCCTTCCGGGTGTCGCGCAAGTGACCGTCTATGGCGCTCAGACCTACGCAGTGCGGGTCGAGGTCGATCCGAACAAGCTGCTGGCCCGCGGTATCGGTATCGATACCGTCAATTCCGCAATCGTCAGCGCCAACAGCCAGGTCCCGGTCGGTACCCTGCAGAACAGCAAGCAGAGCATGACGCTCAATGCCAACACGCAGAGGACGAATGCCCAGCAATTCAAGTCGCTGGTCATTGCCAACCCCAAGGGCGCGCCGATCCACCTGAGCGATGTCGCCGACGTGCAGGACAGCGTGCAGAACGTCAATGCGGGCTCATGGTACGACGGCAAGCAGGCGATCATTCTTGCCATCCAGCGTCAGCCGGACGCCAACACCGTCGCGGTGGTCGATGCCATCAATGCAAAGCTGCCGCAACTTCATGCGGAAATTCCAGCTTCCGTGCAGACGCATATCATGAACGACTCGGCGAAGCCGATCCGCGATGCGATTTCAGACGTCAAATTCACCCTGCTCCTGACGATCGGCCTCGTCGTTCTGGTCATCTATCTCTTCACCGGCCATGTAACCGCTACGATCATCCCCGGCCTTGCCGTGCCGCTGTCGCTGATTTCGACCTTCGGCATGATGTATGTGCTCGGCTACAGCATCGACAACATATCCCTGCTCGGATTGACGCTCGCCGTCGGCCTCGTGGTGGACGATGCGATCGTCATGCTGGAAAACATATTGCGGCATGTCGAGGAAGGCATGCCGGTGCTGCAGGCGGCAATCAAAGGCTCGGCCGAAGTCAGCTATACCATCATTTCCATGTCCATCTCGCTGATCGCGGTGTTCATCCCGATCCTGCTGATGGGCGGGGTGGTCGGCCGTATCTTCAACGAGTTCGGCATGGTCGTCGCCATCGCCATCGTGTCTTCCGCGGTCGTCTCCCTCACGGTCACGCCGATGCTCAGCTCGCGCCTGTCGGCAGGTCACGATCAGCCGCCGTATCCGGTGCGCCTCTTCAACCGCGGTTTCGATTGGACCCAGCGCGGCTACGACAAGGGCGTCGCCTGGTGCCTGCGCCACCGCGGCACCGTTCTCCTGAGCTTCCTCGGCTCGGTTGCGCTCTCCGCCTATCTCTTCATGGTACTGCCGGCGAGCTTCTTTCCGACCGAGGACATCGGCCGCCTGCAGATCTCCACCCAGGCGCGCCAGGACATATCCTATCCGGCGATGCGTGACCTGCAGAACCAGGCAGCGGCGCTCGTCAGACAGAATTCCGCCGTCGACCACGTCATGTCGATCGTCGGCGGCAGCATCCGTCAGCCGTTGAACAACGGCACCATGTTTGTCCAGTTGAAGCCTAAGGAACAGCGCCCGCCGCTGGACCAGACGCTACGCGAACTCCGTGCCGGCATCGGCAAGATAGCCGGAATAAAAGCCTATATCACGCCACAGCAGAGCCTGCGCTTCGGCGGCCGTCAGACGGCCAGCCAGTACCAGCTGATCATTCAAGCTTTGAGTGCCGACCAGACCAACCTCTGGGCCAACAAGATGCTGGACGCGATGCGCCGCGATCCGCGCTTTACCGACGTTGCCTCGGACGAGCAGAACAACGCGCTGCAGGCAAACATCGTCATCGACACCGAAAAGGCGGCGCAATACGGGATCAACAACAATCAGCTCCGCACAACGCTTGAGGAAGCGTTCGGCGGCTATAATGCCGCACAGATTCAGACCACCGGCGACAGCTATGACGTGATGGTCGAATTCGACACCAGCAAGCCCTGGGATGACCAGAGGCTGCAGGATATCCACGTTGCTTCGTCAAACGGCGTGCTGGTTCCGTTGTCGAACTTCGCCCATGTGCAACGCACGACCGGCCCCGTTACCATCAACCAGACGGGGCAGCTCGTTTCGACCACGGTCTCCTTCAACCTGCCAGCCGGCGAAGCGCTTGGCGACGCCACGGCGCGGATCGATCAGATCAAGAAAGAGATCGACATGCCGGCGGATATCTTCACGTCCTACGGCGGCACCGCCCAGATCTTCCAGCAGTCGCAGGGCAGCACGCCCTATCTGATCCTTGCCGCCGTGCTGACGATCTATGTCGTTCTCGGCGTTCTCTACGAGAGCTTCATCCATCCGCTGACCATTCTGTCGGGCCTCCCGGCCGCAGCTCTCGGCGCGCTGCTTGCCCTCAAGGTCTTCGGCTTCGACCTGTCGATCATCGCGCTGATCGGTCTGTTGATGCTGATCGGTATCGTCAAGAAGAATGCGATCATGATGATCGACGTGGCGCTGGAAACGCTGCGATCGACAACGGGCATATCGCCCGCGGAAGCGATCCATGAAGCATGCGTCCGTCGTTTCCGTCCGATCATGATGACGACCTTCTGCGCGCTGCTCGGTGCGCTGCCGATCGCCGTCGGCGGCGGTGCAAGCTCCGAACTGCGTCAACCGCTCGGTATTGCCGTCGTCGGCGGTCTGGTGGTCTCACAGCTTCTCACGCTGTTCATCACGCCGGTCATCTTCCTCGAAATGAACCGCCTGAGCGACTTCCTGGGGCACCTCGGCAAGCGCAAGGACCACGACCCGCACGACAAAGAACCGCCAGCGGCCATCGCTGCCGAATGACATCAGCGGGCGCCGAAAGGCGCCCGTTTCATTTGCGAGAGGTTCGAAGCACAGCGGATGCCGATGTGCTGCCGGCGGATGCGGAGGAAGCGGAAAATAAAAGCGTTCCAACGTCTTGAACTTGACGTTCAGCCATGTCATGACGCGCCCTCTTTGCGGCAGGCGCGCGTCTTGCGCCTGATAGAGGGGCTTGGCCCCAATCCAGACAATTTCGACGGAAAGGAGTGCGGGCATGGCTCGGGCGCTTGGTTTCGACTTCGGCACGACGAATACGGTCCTGGCGATGGCCGACGGACCCTCGACACGATCGGTCGCCTTCAACAGCGCTGCCGGCACAGCAGACAGCATGCGCACTGCGCTTTCCTTCATGAAGGACCCGGGATTGGGTGCGACCGCGCTCAAGGTTGAGGCCGGGCATGCGGCCATCCGGCAGTTTATCGACAATCCCGGCGACTGCCGTTTCCTGCAGTCGATCAAGACGTTTGCCGCGAGTGCGCTCTTTCAAGGCACGCTGATCTTCGCCAAGCGCCATAGTTTCGAGGATCTGATGGAGATCTTCGTGCGCCGTCTGCGCACCTATGCCGGAGAAGGATGGCCTGAGAACGTCTCACGCATCGTTACCGGTCGACCGGTGCACTTTGCCGGCGCAAATCCCAACCCGGCTCTTGCCACCGAGCGCTATAATGCCGCTCTCGCGCGGTTCGGTTTTCCCGAAATCCATTATGTCTACGAGCCGGTCGCAGCCGCTTTTTACTTCGCGCAGCATCTGAAGAAGGATGCGACCGTTCTGGTCGCCGATTTCGGCGGCGGTACGACCGACTATTCCCTCATCCGCTTCGAAAGCCATGGCGGAAAGCTGGCTGCGTCCCCGATCGGCCATTCCGGTGTCGGCATTGCCGGCGATCATTTCGATTTCCGGATGATCGACAACATCGTCTCACCGGCCATCGGCAAGGGCAGTTTCTTCAAGAGCTTCGACAAGCTTCTGGAAGTGCCTACCTCCTATTACGCCAATTTCGGCCGCTGGAACCAGCTTTCGATCTTCAAAACCTCGCGCGAATATGCCGACCTGAAGACCCTGGTGCGCAGCAGTCTGGAGCCCGAAAAGCTCGAGACTTTCATCGAGCTGGTCGAACATGACGAAGGCTACCCGCTCTATCAGGCGGTCTCCGCGACGAAGATGGCACTTTCGAGCGAGGAAGAGGCCGAATTCAACTTCCCGGCGCTCGGCATGGCCGGCCGCAAGCACGTTCGCCGCGCCGATTTCGAAAGCTGGATCGCCGAAGATCTCGCCCGCATCGAAGGCGCGCTTGACGACGTGCTGACGACCACCAACACACCGCCCGACGCGATCGACAAGGTATTCCTGACCGGCGGCACGTCCTTCGTGCCGGCGGTACGGCGCATCTTCACCGAACGTTTTGGCCGGGAGCGGATCGAGACAGGCGGCGAACTGCTGTCGATTGCCCATGGTCTTGCCCTGATCGGCGAGCGCGAGGACATCGTCCAGTGGACGGCCTGAGACAGCCGGGCACCCTGCCCTTCATTCGTACGCCGCTTTGGCTAGGGTCGGATGATTTCAGGTCGAATCGGCCAAGGATTTGAATCCGCGCTAAATTCAAATAGGTAGAGCATGATGTC
>NZ_JAUQTZ010000188.1:0-9498 GCF_059803845.1 Rhizobium sp. UFLA01-1127
TTTCATTCCTCCGGCAGCTTATTGGCTATTACGGCGATCAGATGCAGATGGTTGTGCCGAGCTTCCTTGAACATTCCATGCGCGCTTTCACGGAACAGCAGACCCAGATGCGCGAGCAGATCAATCGCGCTTTCGGCGAGACGCCGCTCGGCAAGAACCTGCAGTTGCCCATGCAAATGGTCGAGGAGCAGGTGCGCCGCAATACCGAAATGTTCCAGCAGGCCATGCAGATGTTCTCGCCCTTCATGAAGCCGGCGGCCAAGGAAAGCCGCAAGGCCGAAGCCAAGGACATCGACGAGCTGAAGGAACAGCTCCGCGCCATGCAGAACAAGCTGGATAGTTTGTAAGATAAGACGGCGCTGAAAAGCTGCTTGTGCGTTCATGGAGAGTTTTCACCCCCTCTGCCGCTTTCGCGGCATCTCCCCCACAATGGGGAAGATTGGCAACTAGCGGCGCACTCTTGCCTCACTCGTCAACCCATCTGCTGAAGCGTGCTTGTAAGTTCACTTTGGGGCGGGCGACACACTTCCAATAATCTCCCCCGTGTGGGGGAGATGTCACGAAGTGACAGAGGGGGGGTGTCAAACTTTCGGCATGCCAATAGGCCAGCTTTTGACCCACCCAGCAAACCACAAACAGAAAAGGCCGGCGAACCGCCAGCCTCTTATTCATGCCATCAAGGCAGCGCTGGATTATGCGCTTTCCTTCGGCGTCAGAACCTGACGGCCGCGATACATGCCGGTCTTCAGGTCGATGTGGTGCGGACGGCGCAATTCGCCGGAGTTCTTGTCTTCGACGTAGGTCGGAGCCTTCAGCGCGTCGGCAGAGCGGCGCATACCGCGCTTGGACGGGCTCGTTTTTCTCTTCGGTACAGCCATTCTCTTTACTCCATGTGCGGACGAAACATATCCGCGGCCAGCAAGGCGGCCGAAACAGACATGCATCAATTTCGGAAATTGGGCGGGCTTATACATGGCTTGCCGGGCTTTGACCAGTCCCTAATAGCATTTTTTGCCCGCCGCGCGCGATTCCCGAATATTCGAGACCGAATCAATCCTCATCCTCCGGCACGGTCCATGCTTCCTGCAATGCGGCTTGTTCCCATTTTTGCCAGGCAGGCAGCGCCTTCATGACCGCCACATAGTCCCGCGTGTCCGCCGCAACCGGTATGTCATACCGCTCCAGGCGGCTGATGACGGGAGCGAACATCGCATCCGCTCCGGAAAACTCCCCGAACAGGAAAGGGCCGCCTGAAAAGGCTCGCGCCTCGCGCCAGATGGTCTCGATGCGCGCCACATCCTCCATCACCCCATCGGGCAGGTCGCGGCGGGCGATCGGACGGCGCATGTTCATCGGGCAGGCATTGCGCAGAGCGCTGAAACCGGAAAGCATCTCCATGCTGTAGGACCGCGCCAGTGACCGCGCCCGGCGATCCCGCGGAAGAAGTCCGGCATCGGGGAAAAGTTCGGCCGCATACTCGATGATGGCAAGCGATTCCCACACCTTGAAGCCGTCATGGACGAGCATCGGCACCTTGCCCGTCGGCGAAACTTCGCGGATGCGCGGATTGCCCGCCGGAAAATCGAAGGGGATCAGCACCTCCTCGAAAGGAACGCCGCACCCCTCCAACGCGATCCACGACCGCAACGACCAGGAGGAATAGTTCTTGTTGCCGATATAGAGGATCAGCTTGTCCATGATCTTTTGCTTCCTTTTCAGCACCGGAACCCGAAGGGAAAGAGTTTTTCGACTGGTTCACGCCCGCCCTTACTTCATGGCCAAGAATGCCAGATGACGACAAGCCGATCGAACGACAAGTTCTGATCTCAATCATAAAGACATTTGATGTATGGGTCGGCATTCCGCGCGCGACGCTGAATCAGCGAGGCGAGCTGGCCGAGCCCTCGCCCGGGCCTGCTCGCCACCCGATCGATCGGATTGGGAAGCGAGACGGCAAGAAGCGCCGCCTGACGTGCGGTAAGTCTGGAAGCCGGCACTTTGAAATGATAGCGCGCCGCCGCCTCGATGCCGTAAATGCCAGGCCCCCATTCGGCGACATTCAGATAGAGTTCCATCATCCGGCGCTTCGACCAAACGGTGGAGGCGGTAACCGCAAGCGGCAATTCCAATGCCTTCCGCACGAAGGAGCGACCGTTCCATAAAAACAGGTTCTTCACCGTCTGCATCGGGATCGTGCTGCCGCCGCGTGTGGATTTACCGCGCATCGTCTCCTGGACGAGGGTCCGCATCTCGCCCCAATCGACGCCGCCGTGGTAGCAGAACTGCCCATCCTCGGAGACCATGACGGATTTCACCAGCACCGGCGCGATCTTATCCAGCGGAACCCAGCGGCGGTCGTATCCCTGAAAGGTGGCGGCATCGCCGATCATCAGGGTGGAAACGGGATGGATGAACGGCACGAGATAAACGACGATGAGGAGATAGGGCAGCAACAGCACGCCGATCAGCAAGAGGACGATGCGCTGCCAAAGCGGCCTTGCCCCGAAGCGCGCAAACAGGGAGGACCGTTGCGGCACTTCGGCTTCCTCCTCCTGATCAGTCGATATGTCCAAGTGCCTGACGTCCACGATCGCTCCATCCCGGTACAACCCCTTAATGCATCCGGGAAACGCTCTGATGCTGCATCCCGTCATACCGTCTACACAAAGCGATGACCAGAGTGCGGCGTGATTCCCCACCGGCCGTTGACAATTCCCGTTGCCAGCAACCGCCTCTCATGCCAAACAGCGGCCATGGACAGCACCCATTCCTCATTCGAACAGCGTCTCAAAGACAATGCCGGCAAGACCGAAGCCATGCTGAGCGGGCTTCTGGCCGACGCCAGCTTCAGCGACGAGATCGTCCGCCCTGTCCAGCTTTTGAGCGCGATGCGTCACGGGGTCCTGAACGGCGGCAAGCGGCTGCGACCCTTCCTCGTCATGGAATCGGCTGCTCTTCTCGGCGGCAATGCCGAGGCGGCGCTTAGGGTCGGCGCGGCGCTCGAATGCGTGCACTGCTATTCCCTCGTCCATGACGACCTGCCTGCCATGGATGACGACGATCTGCGCCGCGGCCAGCCGACGGTGCACATCGCCTTCGATTACGCCACGGCGATCCTGGCGGGCGATAGCCTGCTGACCTATGCCTTCGACATTATCGCCGCTCCGGAAACGGAGCTGCCGGCGGAGCGGAAGGTCGGGCTCGTGCTGGCGCTGTCGCGCGCCGCCGGCATCGGCGGCATGGCCGGCGGCCAGGCCCTCGATCTCGCGGCGGAAAAAGAGGCGCCGGACGAAAAGGGCATCACCACGCTGCAAGCCATGAAGACGGGCGCGCTGATCCGTTTCGCCTGCGAGGCCGGCGCCATCATCGCTGGCGCCTCAGCCGAGGACCGCAGGCGCCTCAGGGCCTTCGGCGAAAAGATCGGCCTTGCCTTCCAGCTCGCCGACGACCTGCTCGACCTCACCGCCGATGCCGCCACCATGGGCAAGGCAACCGGCAAGGATGCCGCCCGCGGCAAGGGCACGCTGGTCGCCCTGCATGGGCAGGAATGGGCCGAAGCGACACTCGCGAAGCTGGTGAACGAAGCGGCCGATCTGCTGTCCGGCTATGGCGGCAAGGCTGACGTCCTGACGGAAACCGCCCGCTTCGTCGCGAACCGCAAGAGCTGATTCCGAGGACTTCCCTACGGTATTGCTTGATGGCAGGCGACTGACCTTCAAACCGGGATAGCGATAGGCATCTGCCATCGCTCGGACGGGTGCCTGCCTCTACCACCCATTCAGCTATGGAATGTCACCATCACAAGAATCCATTGCTGCGTCGGGTGATTTCCGCCGCATTCTATGACACATTTCCGTGCCGTATTGGCCAGTAGACGCGGAATTCCTCACGGTCGCGCCAATGCTTCAGGAATAGCCTCCATGCGCGAAACGCTTGCCTACCTGCCGCAAATCCTGCCGGCCTATATCGCTTACATCGTTGCCGTCATCAGTCCCGGCCCCGCCATCATGGCCATCATCGGCACCTCGATGACTCATGGCCGCAAGGCCGGCATGACCATCTCGCTCGGCATTTTCGGCGGTTCGCTGACCTGGGCGACAGCTGCCGCGGCAGGCCTTGCCACGCTTTTGCAGACCTATGCGATGGCGCTGGAGCTCCTGAAGGTTTTCGGCGGCATTTATCTGCTCTATCTCGCCTACAAGGCGTTTCGCGCCGTGCGCTCGAACGGAGACCTGAAGGCCGACGCCGAAGGCCTGAAAACGCCCGGCTTCAAATCGCTGATCCTGCGCGGCTACGGCATCCACGTCACCAACCCGAAGGCGATTTTCGCCTGGCTGGCCATCATCGCGCTTGGTATGCCCCAGGGCGCGCCCGGCTCCGTGGCGGTGCTGATCATTGCCATTTGCGGCGTCACCGGCTTCCTGGTGTTCATGGGCTACGCCGTATTGTTTTCGACGCCGCATGCATTGAAAATTTACAGCAATGCACGCCGCTGGATCGAGGGCGTCATGGCCGGCTTCTATTGTTTCGCCGGCATCAAGCTGCTGACCAGCAACATCTAGACCAATGTATGCGGCGGATCACTCCGCCGCGACAGTCTTCTGGCCGAACCGCTTTTCGATATAGTCGGTCACCAGCGCCTCGAAATCCGAAGCGATGTTCGGGCCGCGCAGCGTCATCGCCTTCTGGCCGTCGATGAAGACGGGGGCGGCCGGGGTTTCGCCCGTGCCGGGCAGGGAAATGCCGATATCGGCATGCTTGCTTTCGCCCGGACCGTTGACGATGCAGCCCATGACGGCGACGTTCAGAGCTTCCACGCCCGGATACTTCTCGCGCCAGACCGGCATGTTCTTGCGGATGTCGTTCTGGATGTTCTGCGCCAGTTCCTGGAAGACCGTCGAGGTCGTGCGGCCGCAGCCGGGACATGCCGCGACGACCGGGATGAACTGACGGAAGCCCATGACCTGCAGCAGCTCCTGGGCCACCTGCACTTCACGCGCACGATCGCCATTCGGCTCCGGCGTCAACGAAACGCGGATCGTGTCTCCGATGCCATGCTGCAGCACATAGCCCATGGCGGCCGACGAGGCGACGATGCCCTTCGAGCCCATGCCGGCTTCGGTGAGGCCCAAATGCAGCGCATGGTCGGAACGCTCTGCCAGCATGGAGTAGACAGCGATCAGGTCCTGCACCTGGCTGACCTTGGCCGAAAGGATGATGCGGTTGCGCGGCAGGCCGATTTCCTCGGCGAGATCGGCGGAGATCAGCGCCGACTGCACGATCGTCTCGCGCGTCACCTGCCGGGCCGACAGCGGCGAACCTTCGGCGGCGTTCTTGTCCATCAGCGCCGTCAAGAGATCCTGATCGAGGGACCCCCAGTTGACGCCGATGCGCACCGGCTTGTCATAGCGGATCGCCATCTCGATAATCTCGGCGAACTGCTTGTCCTTCTTGTCCTTGAAGCCGACATTGCCGGGATTGATGCGGTATTTCGCCAGCGCCTCGGCGCAGGCCGGATGATCGGCCAGCAGCTTATGGCCGATATAATGGAAATCGCCGATCAGCGGCACGTCCATGCCGAGACGCAGCAGTCGCTCGCGGATCTTCGGCACGGCAGCCGCACTTTCATCGCGGTCGACGGTGATGCGCACCAGCTCGGAGCCGGCTTTGTAGAGGGCGGCGACCTGGGCGACGGTCGAATCGATATCGGCCGTGTCGGTATTGGTCATGGACTGCACGACGACGGGGGCACCGCCGCCGACGATCACGCCGCCCACATCGACGGCAACGGAGGAACGGCGCGGTTTCGGATCGAAATCGGTGGCGGACGACATGGAAAGCTCTCGCAGGCCTCGAAAATGGGTGCCTTTCAGGTGGATCACCAAGCGGTCGTTGTCAACCGCTGCGGCGATCCTTTTGATCGGACGGCGCCTACCCGCTACCGGGCAAAAGCGACGAAATTAATGCTTGATATCTCCGATGCCATCGGCGTAGCGCGCGAGCGACGACAAGGCGAGCACGACGAGCAGCAGCACCGGCAGCGCCATCAGGACCGGCGAGAAGCCGACATGCTCGGCGGCAAAGCCGATCGCCGACGGCGCCACCAGCATGCCGGAATAGCCGAGCGTCGTGACCACCGAAATGCCGATGCCCGGCTGCAGGCCGGGAATATTGCCGGCCGCGGAAAAGGCGATCGGCACCATGTTGGAAATGCCGATGCCGCAGAGCGCAAAGCCGAGAATGGCAACCTCGGCGTTTGGCGCAAGTGCGGCAGTCAGCATGCCGACGATGGCGAAGATGGTGCAGACGCGCAGCGTACGCACGGCGCCGAGCCAGTCGCGGACGAAATCGCCGGCAAAGCGCATGGTCGCCATGGTGGCGGAAAAGGCGGCGAAGCCGAAGCCGGAGAGCGCCACCGACGCGCCCTTTTCCTGGCCGAGATAGAGCGCGCTCCAGTCGAGCACGGCACCTTCCGGTACCATGCAGAACAGCGCGACGATGCCGAGCAGCCAGGGCAGCGGGATCATCGGCATCTTTGCCTTCGGCTTGGCCTCGTCGGGATGCGGCTGATCGCCGAAAACCATCGGCCAGGCGACGACCAGGAACAGCACGGCAATAGCAGTCGAAGCCTCCGCATGACCGAGAACCCCCCAGCGCGAAATCAGCAGCCCGCCGATCGCCGAGCCCAAAAGGCCGCCTAGGCTCCAGAAGGCATGGCAGGACGACATGATCGCCCGGCGCATGGATTTTTCGACTGAAACGGCATTGGCATTCATCGCCACATCCATGGCGCCGATGAAACCGCCGAACAGGAAGAGCGCGATGGCCGCCGTCCAGATATTAGGCGCGAGCGTCAGCGCCAGAATCATCGGCAGCAGCAGCACCGCAAAGGCACGCACGACGACGCGCGAGCCGCGCACGGCGATCTGCGCGCCGGCGAGCGGCATCATGACGAGCGAGCCGACGCCGAAGACGAGGATCATCAGTCCGAGCTCGAATTTGGTGAGTTGCAGCCGCTCGGCGAACTCCGGAATTTTCGGCGCCCAGCAGCCGACCATGAAGCCGTTCAGCAGGAACATCAGCGAAACGGCTGCGCGCGATTTTGTGAAAAATCCGCTTCGACGGGCCTCAAAACCCTCCAATCTCGTTCCGTTGTCCATGAAAACTCCTCCAGATCGGCATCGCAGTCTATTTAAATCGATTGAAATCTCAACGATCGAAAGAGGCTGTGACAGTCACATTTCGTCTCCGTCTGTTAAAGCGGAGACGATGCCGCCACAACCCCGAATAAATAACGCCTGACGGCGTCACCCGGACCAAAAGCTCTATTGACGGCGTAAAATTAGACTCCTATCGCTTTAAACCTGAAAGATTCTTCGGCCGGCCCAAAGTCGGGTCATCCTCTGGTGCATCCCCGTGAAAAACTCCATCGGCTATGGCATCCTGCTTACGGTGTTCGCCTACATGCTGTTTACCGCGCACGATTCGGCGGTGAAGCTGCTCGTCGCCTCCATTCCCGTCTGGCAGGTCCTGTTCATCCGAAGCTGCACCATCCTAGCCGGCTGCTTCGTCTTCGAAGGCCCGTCGCTCGTCCGGAAGGTAGCACGCTCGCCGATCATCAAGCCGATGATCCTGCGCAGCATCATCATCCTGATCGCCTGGATTTCCTATTATTCGGCCGCCTCCTACCTGCAGCTCGCCGAGGTGACGACGCTCTATTACGCCGCACCGATCGTCGGCACGATCCTCGCGACCATCGTGCTGCGCGAAAAGGTCACCGTCGCCCGCTGGATGGCGGTCGGCGTCGGCTTCTGCGGCGTGGTGATCGCCTCCAATCCCGTGGGGCTGTCGATCTCCTGGCCGGTCTATCTGGCGCTGCAGGCCGCCGTCCTCTGGGCATGTGGCATGGTGCTCCTGCGCAAGACCGCGCTGCACGAAAAGAGCCATATCCAGATGGCCGTCTCCAATATCCTGTTCATCATCCTGACCGCCGGCATGGCGATCGCCCACTGGCACACGCCGACGCCGTTCCAGATCGTCCTGTTGGCGCTCACCGGCATCATCGCCGGCGCCGGCCAGCTCGCCCTCTTCGAAGGCATGCGCCAGGCGCCCGTCTCCGTGCTTGCGCCGTTTGAATATACCTCGCTCGTCTGGGCTTTCCTGCTCGGCTACCTGATTTGGGGCGACATCCCCGGCGCCAACACATTTATCGGCGCAATCCTGATCCTGAGCGCCGGGTTCATCATCATTATCAGCGAGCGGATGAAGCGGCGGGCGGCGGCGGCTTGAGGTGATGTCTGCGCTACTATTCAAGATCAAGTAGCGACCTTCTAAAAATATTTTTCGACTGGCTGGGTCCTCGTAACACGGACAATGAAAGTCTTGACGGTTGCGAGTACGCGCGACAACGAGAGCCACGCCACATCCCCCAAAATCGCCACCCCTCCTCCTCTGAGAAAAATATTCGCAATTGCCGCTTTATCTTGCAGTTTTCTACGCTTCCGCGGTGCAAATTTTCTGCGATGTATGCGACATTGAATGAAACCGCTCCAGAAACGGAAGAAGACGATGAACTGGTTGAAGACTGTTGCCGCTGCCGCCCTCGTGCAGGCCGCTTTCCTCCTGCCGGCCCATGCCGGCGACAATCTCAAGGCGATCCAGGCGGCCGGCGTGCTGAAGGTCGGCACGGAAGGAACCTATGCGCCTTTCACCTTTCATGATGAGAGCGGCAAACTGACCGGCTTCGATGTCGAGATCGCCGAGGCGATCGCCTCCAAGCTCGGCGTCAAGGCGCAGTTCCTCGAAGGCAAGTGGGACGGCCTGATCGCCGGCCTCGACGCCAACCGCTACGACACAGTGATCAACGAAGTCGGCGTCACCGATGCCCGCAAGAAGAAGTATGATTTCTCCGAGCCCTACATCGCCTCCAAGGCCGTGCTGATCGTCAAGGACAGCAACACCGAGATCAAGGGTTTCGCCGATCTCAAGGGCAAGAAGGCGGCGCAGTCGCTGACCAGCAACTTCGGCAAGCTCGCCACCGAATCCGGCGCCACGCTCGTCGGCACCGACGGCTTCGACCAGTCGATCCAGCTGGTGCTGACCGGCCGCGCCGACGCGACCATCAACGACAGCCTCTCCTTCCTCGATTTCAAGAAGCACAAGCCCGACGCGCCGGTGAAGATCGTCGCCCAGGAGGCCAATGCCGATTATTCCGCCGTCATCATCCGCAAGGGAGAGCCGGAACTGCAGGCCGCCATCAACAAGGCGCTGGCCGATATCAAGGCCGACGGCACCTATGCCAAGATCTCGCAGAAATACTTCGGACAGGACGTTTCGAAGTAAGGGAATAGGCAGAAACGTGAAATTGTGAAAAAGATGCGTCCGGGGTCACCTCCGGACGCATTCTCTTATTGATTGAAAGGCTTCTCCTTGGAGCATTGGCTGCAACTGATGTGGGAGTCACTGGGCACGCTGCTTTGGGCCGGGCTCGTCTTCACC
>NZ_JAUQTZ010000189.1:0-9496 GCF_059803845.1 Rhizobium sp. UFLA01-1127
AAATGATGTTCGTCATCTAAATATCGCGAAGGCCACCTGCAGATGCGGTTGTCCTCACGGGAGATACACTTTAAGGATATCCATAAAATTCAAAAGGATATTCCATGCCGCTCTATATCAAGGACGATGCTATCGATCGCTTGGCACGACGCTATCAGGTGCTGACCAAGGCCCCCACCAAAACGGAAGCCGTACGGCTCGCCCTGCAGAAGGCGCTGGATGAGGAGCTGACCAAGCCTGCGCTTACCGATGTTGCCGTCGCCTTCTGCCGCAATCTCAGAGAGAAGGCGATGGCGAAGGGTGAAAACGCCACGACAGGAGAAGCCTGATGTTTATCGATGCTTCGGTGCTGTCGGCGATGATGACCGACGAGGAAGAGGCGCACGCCTTCGCCACCCGCATACAGCCGGCAACGGCAAGAATGACCTCGCCACTGGCGGCCACGAATGCCGCAATCCTGATTTCCGCTGTTTTGGGATTGTCGCCGACGGAGGCCGGCGAAGCTGTTCGCACGTTTCTGCAGCTCATGAACATTCAGCAGCTCGCCGTGCCGCCCCGCGCCGCCGCCTTGGCGACCGAGGCTTACGAGCGCTATGGCCAAGGCGACCATCCGGCGCGCCTTAGCCTTGACGATTGCATAACTTATGCCTGCGCTCGCTATTACCGCCAGCCGCTATTGTCGAAAAGTGACCGGTTCAGGCAGACGGACATCGAACTGGCCTAGAGCAATTCCAGGAAAAGTGCGCAGCGGTTTTCCGTCCGGAATTGCGTGAAAACAAAGAGATAGAGCGGTTCAGAGATTCCGTGAAAAACTGAACTGCTCTAACGCATGCCGCGCTTGAGGCCGCCCGATGCGGTCAAATCGTTATGGGCAGAGCGAGGCCGGACCGGCGGCATAGGTGTTCGACCGGACGCCGACCGAGTTGGGGGCGGCGGCGCATTGCAGGCGAGACATCGAATCGCCGGCACGGATCGGGCCGGTCACCGACGGGTCGGTATTGATCGTGCCGTCCGGAAGAATAGCGTCCTTCGAATGGTCGACGCTGCCGACATCGGCCTGGAACGCCTCGACATTGACGCGCTTGGGGTGATGCTTGTGCACCTGCTCCGCCATGGCGGCGCTGGACATGCCGACGACGAGAGCGGAGATGGCGAGGGTTCTGAGCAGCATGGGACTGCCTCCTGTGGGAGTTAACTCGAGTTTCATATGGGAACCGGCAGGCCACTTTACAGCGGTTTGCCTGTCAATATCGTTAAGAATTTGAAGGTTTTGATCGGGTCTTCACTTTATGGCGGGACACCTCTGCGCCGGCATCGTGCGGCAGGCTGATAAAACGCAATGCGGAGATGCCACCGATAAAGCCAACAACAAGGAAAGCCCAGCGAAAATCGACGGACGAAAGCGTTTCCCCACCATGAATGATACGCGAAAGATTGAGAACGGCGGCGGCGACGGCAACGCCAAGCAGCAGCGAAACCTGCTGCAGCATGCTCGACAATGTCGAGGCGGAGCTGCGCTGTGCCGCATGGATATCGGCAAACCCCAGCGTATTCAGCGCCGTGAAGTTCATCGACCGCGAAAGTCCGGCGATGAATAGCAGGCAATATATCAAGAGGTCCGGCGTCGACGGCGAGAGGAACGCGCACCCGGCAATGCTGGCCGACGAGATCAGCCCATTGACGACAAGCACGTTGCGGAAGCCGAAGATTTTCAGCATCTGCGTCGTGATCGCCTTCATACCGAGATTGCCGGCAAAGTAGAACAGCAGATAGGTGCCCGCATCGATCGCCGTGCGGCCGAAGCCGACCTGGAAGAGCAGCGGAATCAGGAAGGGCGTGGCGTTGATCGCCACACGGCTCGCCGTGCCGGCCGAAAGCGTCGACATGGCGAAGGTCTGGACCTTGAAGGCGGAGAGATCGAGCAAGGGCGCATCGACCCTCATGAAATGCCGGGTGGCGATGACGGAGAAAACCACACCGGCACCGATCAGCCCAATGCTGGGCGCCAGTCCCGTGGTCCCTTGCACCACGAATTCCAGGCCGGCGAGCAGGAAGGTCAGTCCCGCCGCCGATTGCAGAAAACCGATATAGTCGAGCCGTGCGACCTTCTCCTCCCGCTGATCCGGCACGAAGCGCAGGACGAGACCGAGGCCGACGATGCCGATCGGGATATTGATCAGGAAGTTCCAGTGCCAGCTCAGATAGGTGGTGATGAAGCTGCCGAGCACCGGGCCGATGACGGGCGCCGTCAGCGCCGGCCAGGTGATCATCGACATGGCGTGCACCAGATCGGATTTGCGCGCATTCTTCAGCACGATGATGCGGCCGACGGGCGTCATGAGCGCACTGCCGACGCCCTGAACGGCGCGGGCAATGATGAATTCGGCGAGATTGCCCGAGAGGCCGCAAAACAGCGAAGCCACGGTGAAGATGGTGATCGACGCCAGGAATACCCGCCGTGCGCCATAGCGATCACCCGCCCAGCCGGCCAGCGGCACGAAGGCGGCCATGGTGAGCAGATAGACCGTGATGCCGATGCTCATCGACACCGGCTCGACGCCGAAGGTCTTCGCCATCTGCGGCAGGGACGTGGTGACGATCGTGCCGTCCAGGATCTGCATGAAAAAGGAGACGGCGACGACAAAAGCGATGATGCGGGACTGCCGGCCGAAAGTTGCTTCGGAAAGCTCTTCTGTGGTCCGGGCAACGGTCATGACGTGAAATTCGGAGACTGGCGTTCAAAGGAGCCGCGCATTGCCGGCTGTAATCATACGATCATCGAATACGCCCATGTCAGCGGCTTGCAAAGCCACAAATCCAGATGGCGCCATCAAAAATTGACACGGTGACATAGAAACCGCGATCTCCGCGAGGTCTAATACAGGCCCCATTGCCGGATTGCCGCCTCTCTGGGGTATCAATCGTCCGAATAACGCTGCTCCCGCCAGGGATCGCCATACATATGATAGCCGTTCTTCTCCCAGAAGCCGGCTCTGTCGGCACCGATGAGTTCGATGCGGTTCAGCCACTTGGCGCTCTTCCAGAAATAGAGATGCGGCACGACGAGGCGCATCGGGCCGCCATGCTCATGCGTCAGCGGCTGGCCTTCCCAGGCGGTCGCCAGGATCGCATCCTCGGCGGCGAAATCAGCAAGCGGCACGTTGGTGGTATAGCCGTCATAGCTCGTCAGCAGCACATGCTGCGCCTCGGCCGTCGGCATGGCGAGATCAAGCAGATCGCGCGTCGAAACCCCTTCCCAGCGATTGTCGTAGCGCGACCAGGTAGTCACGCAATGGATATCGGTGACGTGGGTGCTTTGCCCGATCGCCTGGAAAGCCGCCCAATCCAGGCTGAGCCGCTTTTCCACGAAGCCGATCACATCGAGCCGCCAGCTCGACAAGGACACCTGCGGCTGCACCCCGAGATCCAGTGCCGGCCAGTTCTTGACGAGATGCTGTCCCGGCGGCAGCCGCTCCGTCTCCGGCCGGCTGACACGCCCCGTCAGAAACTTGCCTTCCGCCGCCCAGCGGCGCTTGGAAGTCGTGAGCTTGCTATCGGCGGGGATCTGGTCTTCGCTCATGCAGGAATCCTCTCTGCTACGCAGAAATAGGATAATCGGTACGAGTTTATGTCAAGCCGAAGAGCATCTCATAGCCGGCTATATTGCCTTAATGGCGATGCAGAACAGCTGCGCCTTACCCGAAATGAACCGCCCGGCGACGTCACCTTCCGAGACAAGCAGGCAATCGCCTGCGTCAAGCGCCATTCCATCGATTTCCACATTGCCACGATGGCAAAGAACAAGGGTAGTCCCGCTCTCGAAAGAGACATCGTCGTTTCCATCGATAGCAAAGCGACGAACTGAATGCATAAAGCGCCCCCGCCGCGTCATGACATTGAGGTCGGTAATCGTGCCATCGATCAGCGTCGCCGACGTCGGCGCGTCGGCCGCGAAAGGCAGCGGCTCACTTTTCTGCGTCAGGCGCTCAGGTGCGCGCCCCTCGATGGAGAGGGTCATGCCCGCGCCATCGAGAATGGATAGCGTACGATCGATACCCGGAAAAACCGAAAACGGTCCATCCGTGGCAACGGTCGCCATGCTGACGCGCCAGTCGAAATCGGCAAGCCCGACGCCTTCGGGCGAAACGGCGATCTCCACCGTTTCCCCGCCGCCGTTTTTCCAGGGCATCCGACGGTGATCATTGCTGCGGAGAAGCGTGATTTTTGGCGGCGCCATAGATTTCCTGTCCAATCATTGCCATTCGATTCGGAGTAAACTAAGTTTAGTGGACTAAGTCCATTCGGAGCCTGCTATGGAAACCGTCAACATACATGAGGCGAAAACGCATTTATCGCGGCTGATCGAAAAAGCCGCCAAGGGCGAAGCTTTCATCATCGCCAAGGCGGGCAAGCCGATGGTGAAGGTCGTGCCGATCGAAGAAAAAGAGGCGCCAAAGAAGCGTCGCATCGGTTTTATGGACGGCCAATTTACCGTGCCCGAGGACTTCGACACGATGATGGCCGATGAAATCGAAGAGATGTTCTATGGGAATCTCAAGGACTTCAAACAAATCAAAGACAAATGAGGTTTCTTGTCGATACCCACATCCTGCTTTGGATGACCGGCATGTCCCAGCGCCTGCCTCGGAAAGCCCGCGATCTGATTGAGCATCTCGATAATACAATCGTGTTTTCAACGATCAGCATATGGGAAGTGGCGATCAAGACCGGACGCGCTCGCTCAGACTTTACCATCGATGCTCGCAGGCTTCGCGAAAATCTGCTTGAAAACGGATATGAAGAATTACCCGTTTTCGGACAGCACGCGGCGGCAGTCGCGGATTTGCCCGATATTCACAAAGATCCTTTCGACCGAATTCTAGTCGCTCAAGCCTTCGTTGAAGGCATTTCTCTGATCACCGCCGACAAGACCGTCGCAAGCTATGGCGGTCTTGTGCGGCTGGTGTAGGCTTCAATTCCCCAGGATGGCTGGCAGGCGCAGGCCCTGCTGCTTTGCCCAATCAAGAGCGATGTCGTAGCCGGCATCGGCGTGGCGCATGACGCCCGTTGCCGGGTCGTTCCAGAGAACGCGCTCCAGGCGCTTGGCCGCATCATCCGTGCCGTCGGCGCAGATGACCATGCCGGAATGCTGGGAAAAGCCCATGCCGACGCCGCCGCCGTGGTGCAGCGATACCCAGGTCGCGCCGGATGCGGTGTTGAGCAGCGCGTTCAGCAGCGGCCAGTCGGAAACGGCATCCGAACCGTCCTTCATGGCTTCCGTTTCGCGGTTCGGCGAGGCGACAGAACCGGAGTCGAGATGGTCGCGACCGATGACGACAGGCGCCTTCAGCTCGCCATTCCCAACCATTTCGTTGAAGGCTAGACCGAGGCGGTGACGATCGCCGAGACCGACCCAGCAAATGCGTGCCGGCAGGCCCTGGAAAGCGATGCGCTCGCGCGCCATGTCGAGCCAGTTGTGCAGATGCGTGTTGCCGGGGGTGAGTTCCTTCACCTTGGCATCGGTCTTGTAGATATCTTCCGGATCGCCCGAGAGAGCGGCCCAACGGAACGGACCGATGCCGCGGCAAAAGAGCGGGCGGATATAGGCCGGCACGAAGCCCGGGAAAGCAAAGGCGTTTTCAAGGCCCTCTTCCTTGGCGACCTGGCGGATGTTGTTGCCGTAGTCGAGCGTCGGCACGCCGGCGTTCCAGAAATCGACCATGGCTTCGACATGAACCCTCATCGAAGCGCGGGCGGCAGCTTCGACTGCCTTCGGATCGCTCTCACGCTTGGCCCGGTGTTCGGCCACTGTCCAGCCGGCCGGCAGGTAACCGTTCAGCGGGTCGTGGGCGGAGGTCTGGTCAGTGACGATATCGGGGCGCGGACCGCCGGCCTTCATGCGCGTCACCAGTTCCGGGAAGATTTCGGCGGCATTGCCGAGCAGGCCGACGGACTTGGCTTCGCCAGCCTTCGTCCACTTGTCGATCAGAGCAAGCGCTTCGTCGAGGCTCGATGCCTTCTCGTCGACATAGCGGGTGCGCAGGCGGAAATCGATGCGGGTTTCGTCGCTCTCGACAGCGAGGCAGCAGGCGCCGGCCATGACGGCTGCCAGCGGCTGTGCGCCGCCCATGCCGCCGAGACCGCCGGTCAGGATCCACTTGCCCTTGAGGTTGCCGTTGTAGTGCTGGCGGCCGGCCTCCACGAAGGTCTCGTAGGTGCCCTGCACGATGCCCTGCGTGCCGATATAGATCCACGAGCCGGCCGTCATCTGGCCGTACATGGCAAGACCCTTCTTATCCAGCTCGTTGAAGTGATCCCAGGTCGCCCAGTGCGGCACGAGGTTGGAATTGGCGATGAGTACGCGCGGCGCATCCTTGTGGGTGCGGAATACGGCGACCGGCTTGCCGGACTGCACCAGCAGCGTCTCGTCTTCGTTCAGCGTCTTCAGCGTCGCGGCGATACGGTCGAAATCGTCCCAGGTGCGGGCAGCGCGGCCGATGCCGCCGTAGACGACCAGCTCGTTCGGGTTTTCCGCAACGTCCGGATCGAGATTGTTCATCAGCATGCGCAGCGGCGCTTCCGTCAGCCAGCTCTTGGCGTTGAGTTCCGGACCACGAGGCGCGCGGATTTCGCGGATATTATGGCGTGGGTTGGTCATGTCACATCTCCAAGGAGGGCAGGATGTCGGTTGAAATCGAGGCATTGAAGGCGCCGGAGCCGACGAGCTCCGCGGCGGCTTTCAGGTCGTTTGCCATGTAGCGGTCCTCTTCCAGCGAAGGCACGGCGGCGCGGATGGCGGCAATGGCAAGGGTCAGTTCCGGGCTGGTCGTCAGCGGCGCGCGCAGCTCCACACCCTGGGCGGCCGTCAGCGCTTCGATGCCGATGATGCCGAAGAGGTTTTCGGTCATTTGCAGCAGGCGGCGCGCGCCATGGCAGGCCATGGAGACGTGGTCTTCCTGGTTGGCGGAGGTCGGCGTCGAGTCGACCGAGGCCGGATGCGACATCTGCTTGTTTTCGGACATCAGCGCCGCCGAGGTCACCTCGGCGATCATCAGGCCGGAGTTCAGGCCCGGCTTCTTGGCGAGGAAGGCGGGAAGACCATAGCTCAGTGCGGGATCGACGAGCAGCGCGATACGACGCTGGGCGATCGCGCCGATTTCGCAGACGGCGATGGCGATCTGGTCGGCCGCGAAAGCGACCGGCTCTGCATGGAAGTTGCCGCCGGAAACGACGGAATTGTCCGAAAGCACGAGCGGATTGTCGGTAACTGCGTTGGCCTCGATTTCAAGGGTACGTCCCACGGAACGCAGAAGGTCGAGGCAGGCGCCATCCACCTGCGGCTGGCAGCGGATGCAATAGGGATCCTGCACGCGCTCGTCGCCCTCGATGTGGCTTTGGCGGATGACCGAACCGGCAAGCAGGCCGCGAAGGGCAGCGGCGGTATCGATCTGGCCCTTATGGCCCCGTAGCGTATGGATATCGGGATGGAACGGCGCCGAGGAGCCCATTGCCGCATCGGTCGACATGGCGCCGGTGATGAGTGCGGACTGAGCGGCGCGATGGGCGCGGAAGAGGCCGGCAAGCGCAAGACCGGTCGACACCTGCGTACCGTTGATGAGCGCAAGGCCTTCCTTGGCGGCGAGCACGACCGGCGTCAGGCCGGCCTTTTCGAGCGCCGCCGCGCCGGACAGCTGTTCGCCGGAATAAAAGGCTTCGCCATGACCCATCATGACGGCGGTCATATGGGCGAGCGGCGCGAGATCGCCCGATGCGCCGACCGAACCCTTTTCGGGAATGAGGGGTACGACGCCCTTTTCAAGCATGCCTTCGATCAGCCGCACCAGTTCCAGCCGTACACCGGACGCGCCGCGGCCGAGCGAAACCAGCTTCAGCGCCATGATGAGGCGAACGACGTTCTCGGGCAGCGGCTGGCCGATGCCGCAGCAATGCGAGAGGATGAGATTGCGCTGAAGCGTGGCGACATCGGCGCTGTCGATCTTGATGGACGCCAGTTTGCCGAAGCCGGTGTTGATGCCGTAGACCGGGGCATTGCCGGCGGCGATTTCAGCGATGCGGGCCGTCGCCTTGGCAATGCCGGCATCGAAGGAAGCATCGAGCCTCGCCGGCTCACCGGTCCAGTAGATCGTCGCCAGTTGCTGCAGCGACACGGAGCCGGGATGGAGAACGATAGTCATCGGTTGAACCTTTTTCCCTTGAAGACATGCGCGTGGAGGGGATTGAAGCCGATGCGGTAGACGAGCTCCGCCAGGCTCTCGACATCCCAGATGGCAAAATCGGCCGACTTGCCGGCTTCGAGCGTGCCCGTTTCGGAGAGCAGCCCAAGGGCACGCGCGCCCTCGCGCGTAGCACCTGCAACGCATTCTTCCACGGTCAGGCCAAAGAGCGTTGCGGCCATATTCATGGTCAAGAGCATGGAGGTCAGCGGCGACGTGCCGGGATTGCAGTCGGTTGCGATTGCGATCGGCACACCGGCGTCACGCAGCGCCTGAACCGGCGGCTTCTGTTTTTCATGGATGGCATAGAAGGCGCCGGGGAGAAGCACGGCAACGGTGCCGGAAGCGGCCATTGCCTTGACGCCGTCTTGATCCAGATATTCGACGTGATCGGCAGAAAGCGCGCCATAGGAGGCGGCAAGCTTCGCGCCGCCGAGATTGGAGAGCTGTTCCGCATGCAGCTTCATCGGAATGCCGAGCGACTTGGCGAGATCGAAGACGCGGGCGATTTCGGCGGTCGAAAAGGCGATGCCTTCGCAAAAGCCATCGACCGCATCGACGAGGCCTTCGGCATGCGCCTGATTCAGGCCCGGCTGCACGACGTCAGTGATATAGTCGCCGTTGCGGCCCTTGTAGTCGGCCGGCGTGGCATGAGCACCGAGATAGGAGGTGATGACGCGAACCGGGCGAACCTCACCGAGCTTGCGCGCTGCGCGCAGCATCTTGAGTTCGGATTCGACGCTGAGACCATAGCCCGATTTCACTTCGATTGTCGTTACGCCTTCAGACAGCAGCGTGTCGAGGCGCGGCAAGGCAATGGTGACGAGCTCATCTACCGACAGCGCGCGGGTCGCGTTGACAGAGGAGACGATGCCGCCGCCGGCGCGGGCAATCTCTTCGTAGCTCGCGCCTTCCAGCCGCATCTCGAATTCACGGGCGCGATTGCCGCCATGGACGATGTGCGTATGGCAATCGACGAGCCCGGGCGTCACCCAGCGTCCCTCGAGATCGGTGATCTCGGCACCGGGCGTATCGGGCAGATCGGCTTCGCTGCCGGCGAAGACGATACGGCCGCCCTTGGTCAGGATCGCGCCTTTCTCGATCGTGCCGAGCCGGGGCTCGCCCTCTTTCAAAGTTGCAAGGCGGGCATTGCGCCAGACACGGCCCGTCGCGTCGTCTTCGGAAAAATTATTCCCACCCATCAGCTTTACGCCTTTCCTCGTTGGCTCATAATGTATATACATAATCGAAAGGCTGACAAG